>DATMYJ010000001.1:0-5253 GCA_035561015.1 Desulfitobacteriaceae bacterium
GTTAAATAACTGTTTAAAAATCGGGCAGTAAGTTGCTGCCCGATTTTTGGCAGTGCTTATTATAGAAAAAATTTTGTCAAAAGGGAATATTTAGTGTTAATAAAAAATATCAATGATATAATTATGTGAAGGATCAGAACATTTTTGGGATCGGCGGATGCAAGTAAGCATTTTCGACGTTTTCCCTCGGGCATTGCTTAAGCATTACCGACCACAACAAGGTCGGTTTTTGTGTTTTTGGGCCATAGAGTATTTGCGGTTCTGTCCTGAAGAATACGAGGAGGTTGCTCAAATGAAAGTTACTGTCAATAAAGATACCTGTATCAGCTGCGCTCTTTGCGTGAGGACTTGCCTTGATTTATTTACCTTGGATGAAAATAATAAAGCAGTTGCTCTTGTTGAAGTGGTGCCTCCGCAGTCTGCGGAATGCGCTAAAGCGGCAGAATTAATATGTCCGGTAGATGCTATTACTGTTGAATAGGCAGTCATGAAACAGCTTCAATATATCATCAAAATTCCTGTTACAAAATCTGGGGGTGAGAACAGCAAATGCTTGAACTGAAAAATGTCAGTGTCACCTTGGAAGGAGACAAGGGTAAAGTACAAGTCTTAAAAGAAATCAGTTTGACCTTGGAAAATAAAAAAATTTATGTAATAACCGGGCCGAACGGCGGTGGAAAATCTTCCATAGCCAAGGCAATTATGGGGATCTATCAGCCTACCGCCGGGCAAATTCTTTTGGATGGCGCGGATATTACTCACATGGAAATTCACGAAAGAGCTCGCTTGGGCATCGGGTATGCCTTTCAACAGCCACCGCGCTTCAAGGGCATAAAGGTGCGGGACCTTCTGAGTTGGGCTGCCGGATCTGATAACCCCATAGACCTCTGTGATCTGCTGTATGATGTCGGCTTATGTGCTCAGGATTATTTAGACCGTGAAATCAATACCAGCTTTTCCGGAGGTGAATTGAAGCGGATTGAAATTGCCAGCATCCTGGCACGCAATTTAAAGGTAGCTATTTTTGATGAGCCGGAAGCGGGGATTGATTTGTGGAGCTTTCAGAAGTTGACGGAAACTATTGAAAATCTGAATGAAAAATATGATACCACGATCGTATTAATATCGCACCAGGAACGGATTCTTCAGCTGGCTGACCAGGTAATTCTAGTGGCCGATGGCAGAATCAGCGAGATAACCAGCCGGGAAAAAATTCTTGAAGACATCGAACGTCTTGATTCGGATTGCCGGTGTCGGAAGAACTGCAGCAGAGGGGGGAGAGCAGTTGCTGAATGCAATCGATAAAAAATTATTGGCGGAAATTGCAGATTTGCATGAGCTGCCCCAGGGGGCCTACAACATTCGGAAAAATGGTCAGGGAGTTGAGCGCCATACCACAGCCAATATCGATATAATAACGAAAACAGACAAACCGGGAATTGATGTCATTATCAAGCCAGGAACCAAAGGAGAAAGTGTGCATATTCCCGTGATTCTCTCTGAAGGGCTAAATGATTTGGTTTACAATACCTTTGAAATCGGGACAAATGCTGATGTGCTGATAGTAGCGGGCTGTGGAATTCATAATGAAAGCAGCAAAAAAGCCCAGCATGATGGGATCCATGAATTTTTTGTCCGGGAAGGAGCGCGGATGAAATATGTGGAAAAACATTACGGCGAAGGAGAGGGCAGCGGCGAACGGATTTTAAATCCGAAAACTATTATTGAAGTCGCAGAAAATGGTGTTGCTGAATTGGAAATGATTCAAATCAAGGGTGTTGACCGCACTATACGCGAAACGGAAGTGCGCCTGCATAAAAATTCCCGCTTGATTGTCTCGGAAAGACTGCTGACCTATTTGGAACAAACTGCTGAGTCCAACATTACCGTGGAAATGGTGGGCGAGGACGCAACCGCACAAGTCATCTCCCGTTCTGTGGCTCAGAATGATTCCCGACAGATATTTCATTTGAATATGCGGGGCTTTGCCCGATGTCGCGGTCATATTCAGTGCGATTCGATTATTATGCATCAGGCTCAGGTGTCCTCCATTCCGGAGATCAGTGCTTTCCATTCCGATGCCCAGCTGATTCACGAAGCCGCCATCGGCAAAATTGCCTCTGAACAGCTGATCAAGCTGATATCTTTAGGATTAACAGAACAAGAGGCGGAAGATAAAATCTTGCAGGGCTTCTTAAAATAACAGGGAAAAAACCAATTGAACAACGGAACGAATAGGAGGTTAACAATGAAAAAGCTGATAAAAAATAATGTCTCTTGGGTGGGTAAAGTTGACTGGGAACTGCGGAAATTTCATGGCGATGAATTAACAACTCATCATGGTTCAACTTATAATTCCTATTTGCTCCAGGAAGAAAAAAATGTGCTGATCGATACAGTCTGGCTGCCTTATGCCCAGGAGTTTGTGGAGAATTTAGCTAAAGAGATCGATTTGAATCAAATAGATTATATTATTGCCAATCATGGAGAAACCGATCACAGCGGAGCACTGCCGGCGTTAATGAAGCTTATTCCCAATACCCCCATCTATTGCACAGCTAATGCCGTAAAATCTTTAAAAGGTCAATATCATCAGGATTGGAACTTTAAGATTGTTAAAACCGGAGACAAACTCAGTGTTGGCAATGGCAAAGAACTGATATTTGTGGAAATGCCCATGCTGCACTGGCCGGACAGCATGGCAACTTATCTGACCAAGGATAATATTCTCTTCAGCAATGATGCTTTCGGTCAGCATTATGCGACTGATAAATTATTTAATGATCTGGTGGACCAATGTGTCTTGTTTAAAGAGGCAATGAAATATTATGCAAATATCTTGAATCCTTTTAACCTGATACTCAGAAAAAAGCTGGAAGAAGTTTTATCATTGGGACTGGCAATTGACATCATTGCCACAAGTCATGGGGTGATTTGGCGTGACAACCAAATGCAAATCGTCGAGAAATATTCGCAGTGGGCCAACGATTATCAGGAAAATCAGATTACAATTGTTTACGATACAATGTGGAATGGCACTAAAAGGATTGCTGAGAAAATAGCTGAAGGAATTGGGTTGGCCGATCCTAATGTGTTAGTAAAGGTGTTTAATTTGGTAAAAAGTGATCAGAATGATGTGATTACGGAGGTCTTTAAATCCAAGGCAGTTGTCATTGGTTCACCTACTATTAGTAACAGCATTCTGCACTCCATTGCCGGCTTTATCCATTTAATGAAGGAGTTGAAATTCAGGAACAAAAAGGCTGCTGTTTTTGGGTGCTATGGCTGGAGCGGGGAATCAACGAAAATCTTAAATCAATTCTTGGGGGAAGCCGGCTTTGAAATCATTGATGAAGGTTTCAGAAATCAATGGAATCCTGATGAAGAGCAACAGTCGCAGGCCATAGAATATGGCAAGAAAATTGCCGATGCCTAAATTGCTTTACCGCAGAAAAGGACTAAGTTCAGATTATTGAACTTAGTCCCTGTTTAATCTGCCGGCGGCAGAAAAGTTAGAAATTTAACCATATCTGAAGTTTATTCAAGCAGGAATGGCTGCATAGGCGACCATTGCGGCTTCCAGACTTTTGGGATCATCTCCTGGATTAATTCCGGAGGCATTAATGCGCTCATAGCTGCTCGTTCCTCGGGGGGAAGGTTGTACAAGACAAAAGGCACAATTAAGGCCGGATTACCCTGTTCCAGGCTGTGTTTGGTAGCATCCCCTATGAGCTTGATTTGTTCCTCCTCATTCATTACCGCCTCGGTTATGGCGCTGTCATAAAGGTAAAGCTGCTCTTTTGCTATATGTGGCAGCCATAAATTTGTCAGGTCGGTAATAATCCGGTTCAGGTTGTTGAGTGTGACTTTATCCTGCGCCTGGACAGCAAAAGCTTCGACAGACTCCCGGAGTTCCCTCAGGAACACATCCATTTCCTTGTGTTCAGAGGACAGTTGATCATAGGGCGCATCGGGCAGTCTGGATCTTAAGTAGGGATAAATCACGTTATCTTCAGCCGAGTGGTGAGCGTTTATCACCATGCCCAAGGTCCTGACATAGGTTGCAAATCCCTCCCGGATAGCTGTATTGGGGTAACCCGCTTGAATGAAGGTGAGAATCTGCTTATTTGATACTTCCAAACCACGAGTGATAGCATGATGGACATGGATCATAGTTGCGCCGATATTTGGTTTACTGCTGTTTGACATATAATTCCCCTCCCTTCAGTGTTTGAGGACGCTGTTGTTCCTAATGGAAAATCGCATAGTTCTGAATAAATGTAATAACATCAATTTAGTCAAGTGCTTAAGAACTATCTGAAAATTCTGTTAATATATATATTAGGTTACACTAACCTATCAGGATTTGTCAATGCTCATGATTCCTTGTTAATCATTTTAAACCCAGTGAGATAAAATAAATATTCAGAATTATATTGAAATTATTTCATTATCTTGTATTATTGTAATATAAGAATAAATTCTTAGCTGGGAGCGATGAATGCAGGGGTGCATTTGGACGCTTAACCCTTGCATAGAGCTAGTAGCGTAACCGACCATACAAGGCCGGTTTTTGTGTTTGAGGGGAGGTGCTTTTAAATGATGGGACCATACTGGCACATGTACGATAATGGGAGATGGACAGCAAATTGGTGGGGTATCAGCTTTGAAATTTTGGTATGGGTATTGATCGCAGTGTTTGTAATATGGCTGTTCACTCGTCTTTTAAAAATCACTGGTTCAAACAGCGGATCACCGACGGCTTTAGATATCCTGAAGATACGCTTTGCGAAGGGTGAAATCTCCAAGGAGGAATTTGATAAAATGAAGGAGGATTTGAAGTAGACTAAAGTTAATTTCTGGCAAACATGGAGGAACGGGATAATTAAGTAAATTGTAACAATTAGCAGGATGGGAGGGTTTTCAATGAATAAATGGGTTTGTACAGTTTGTGGTTATGTTTACGATCCTGCGGCTGGAGATGGCCTTTCAGGCATTCCACCGGGAACAGCGTTCGAAGATCTCCCTGATAATTGGGTCTGTCCAGGATGCGGTGCGGAAAAAAGTGCTTTTATAAAGCAATAAAAAATCAAAGAGGAATTCTTTGCCCCGGAGGTATGCCTAGGTGATAGAAGATGCACGATAAAATTATTTGCCTGATAAAGGGAGCGATGAATACGAGGGGCATTTTGGCGCTAAATCCCTCGTAAAGAGCAAGAAGCGTAACCGATCCTAACAGGTCGGTTATTTTTC
>DATMYJ010000002.1:0-5559 GCA_035561015.1 Desulfitobacteriaceae bacterium
GTTAAGTATTATTATAACCTTTTTTGGCTCAGTTTTCATTATCTTCTGCAGGATAAAGTATCTGCCCAGTCAGAGGCTAAGACCGGCCCCGCTAAAATGGGTACCGGTCTTACTTTTCGCTAATTTCGGTAATTTCATTAATGCAACAGTTCTTCTTCCTTGATCATTATCTCCTCAAAGGATATTTCCCCTTTTTTAGGACAAGGCAGTTCCTGAGCTCCAAATAAACAGAATTTGCAATAAGCATTTTCAGTATGCTCTTTTTGACACTTATTATCACAGCTATCCCAGCAGTTGGCTGAAATGAATTCCGATAAGGAATGATGGACCGCAGCAGAAATCTGCCCTGCTTCAGATACAGGTAGGATTTTTCTGATTTCCTCATATAAAATTTCATTGATAACTTCCAGAAATTCTATATAGAAAAGATTGATATTGAGTGGCTGTTGCAGATTTGGTGGATAGTTTTCCAGAGGCAGACCATACTTAAGCAAGGGTTCAAAGCTGACTGTTTTTAAAGGATCAGCCAAACAGGCATTTTCACAAATCTGACAGGCTGAATAAAATTCCTTGGCCTCTTTCATTAGCAGCTGCAGGATTTCCCTGATTTCTGCGGCAGTTATTTTTTTGTAAACCTCGAGTACTCCACCGACAATATTCAGGATTTCAAGCAAAAAATAATCAAACATGGTCACAGGGTAGCCTGACAGCTCAATATATTCCTCTACCGGAAAATATTGATCAGTTACATCCTTAAGATTTTCCAGTTCGCGTTTCAGCTGTTCCTGTTCTTCATCTTTGGGCATACAGCACTTTTTATATTTTTTCCCACTGCCGCAGGGACAAAGATCATTTCTGCCCACCGGCTCAGTTGATTGCTTGACTTTATCATCCATTAAACATACTCCTTCACTCTTCTCTGGAGATCTCTGATTCTGTACTGATCGGAGATTATTTCCGGACTATTAATTTGTCAGACCCTTGATTCCGATATCACGACGAAAATGGCCACTGGGAAAACCTATTTTTGCCACTAAATCATAAGTATTTTTTCTGGCTTCCACCAGATTTTGACCCCAGGATGTCACTCCCAGGACCCGCCCACCGGAACTGACAAGCTGGCCATCCTTATAAGCCGTTCCGGCATGGAAAATTACCCCTTCGGCAGCCGGAACAGCAGGCAATTTCAGAGGTATCCCTTTTTTATAGGCTTGCGGATAACCCGGAGCAGCCATTACCACACAAACAGCCATTTTTTCTGACCATTTCAGCTCAGCCTCAGCCAGTTTTCCTTTGCTGCAAGCCCAGAGAATGGCCAATAAATCCGATTGCAGGCGAGCCATGACTACCTGGGTTTCGGGGTCACCGAAACGGACATTGTATTCCAATACTTTAGGGCCGGCCGCAGTCAGGATCAGACCAATAAAGAGAACTCCCTGAAAAGGTATTCCCATCTGTTGCATTACTTCCAAGGTTGGAGCAAGAATATCTTTGCGGACATTTTCCTCAAGCGCGGAAGTCCAGACGGGGGGAGGGCTATAAGTCCCCATTCCTCCGGTATTTAAGCCCTGGTCCCCGTCCAGGGCTCTTTTATGGTCCTGAACCGGCACCATAGGGCAGGCAGTTAGACCGTCTGCGAAACAAAGCAGGCTTACCTCCTGTCCTTCCAGATACTCTTCAATAACTATTTTCTGGCCTGCGGCACCAAACTTGCCATCCATCATTTCGTCTACTGCTTCTAAAGCAGTCTTGATATCCAGTGCTACTACGACACCTTTGCCTGCCGCCAGTCCATCAGCTTTAACAACACAAGGGGCACCAATACTCCGAATATACTCTTTAGCTGATTGAGGATCTTCGAAAACCTCCCACTTGGCTGTGGGAATATGAGCCTCATCCATTACTGCCTTGGCAAAGGCCTTGCTCCCCTCAAGTTGAGAGGCTGCCTGAGTTGGGCCAAAAATATTTAGTCCTGCCTCGCGAAAAGCATCTACAATTCCCAGGCTCAAGGGTTCCTCCGGCCCGACAACAGTCAGGTCAATTTGTTCTTTAAGGGCAAAATCGACTAATTCGGCAATATTATTGGCTGCAATGGCCACGTTCCACTCAGCAGTGCCGGCATTTCCAGGTGCCACATACAGTTTTTCAAGCTGCTTACTCTGGGCAATTTTCCAGGCCAGGGCATGCTCTCTGCCGCCGCTTCCTACGATCAAAACTTTTTTGGACATATCCTCACTCCCATTAAGTGTAATAAAAGACCTGGTCTGCACCAAGTCTTGAGACGGAAGTAAAATGTACTCATATTCTTACTGCTGACAAGGCTTAATGTTGAAAATAGCGCCGATTAGTCAAGACCATAATCAGATTTAAATTATTGGCAGCATCGATAACTGCCTTGTCTTTCACCGAACCGCCCGGCTGAACAATTGCTCGAATACCGGCCTTAGCTGCTTCCTCCAGGGATTCAGGGGAAGGGAAGAAAGCGTCAGAGGCCATATAGGCTCCGTTAACCTTGCTTCCAGCCTGGTCAAGAGCAATACTGACCGAATACTCCCTGTTCATCTGGCCGGCTCCAATCCCAATAGCCTGTTTGTAGCGGCTCACTACAATGGCATTAGATTTAACATGTTTAACAACCTGCCAGGCAAACTCCAGTTCCTGCAGATCTTCGGCAGTAGGTTTATTAATGGTCACCATTTTCCACTCCGAAATGGGATTCTTACCATAATCTTCTTCTTGGACTAAATAGCCGCCGTTAACACTTTTGATTTTCCAACTTGAAGCTTTACTTGGTTCCTGACTGCCAACTGCATAAAGACGTGTACTCGATTTTTCCCCCAATATTTCCCTGGCATCCTGCCTGAAATCAGGAGCTACTATTCCTTCAAAAAGCCGTTCTCTGAGAGCCCGGGCACAGACGCCGTCAACCACACGGTTAAAGGCAACTATTCCACTGGAAGCTGTAACCGGATCTGTCGCCAGAGCCCGTTCATAGGCTTCCAGGGGCGTTGCTCCCAGAGCCACCCCGCAAGGATTGGCATGTTTGATGATTACGACTGCACATTGCTGAAATTCACCGACAATCGCCCAGGCAACGTCCATATCTGTCCAGTTGTTATAGGAAAGCTCTTTACCCTGAAGCTGTCGTCCTGAAGCCAAAGTCCCTTCTTCAAAAGTAGCATACAAAGCGGCATGCTGCTGGGGATTTTCACCATAACGCAGATCCTGAACCTTGTTGGCCATCAATCTGATCACTGAGGGAAAAACAGCCTGTGGCTCCAATCTTTGTTCCAAGTAGCCGGCAATCACCCGATCATATTCTGCCGTATGAGCAAAGGCTTCAGCCGCCAGACGCTGCCGCAGTTTCTCGGGGACTTTGCCTTCCTTTTGCAAGACCGTCAAAACCTCGGCATAATGCCGAGGATTTACAATAACCGTAACCCTCTCCTGATTTTTGGCCGCTGCCCGAACCATTGTCGGTCCGCCGATATCAATATTTTCAATAGCTTCGGCAAAACTCACTCCCGGTTTGGCGATAGTTTCTTTGAAAGGATAGAGATTGACTACAACTAAATCAATAAACTGAATGCCGTTTTGCGCAGCCTGTTGGCGATGTTCTTCGCAATCCCGCGCCAGGATCCCTCCATGGATCAAAGGATGCAAGGTCTTGACCCTGCCCTCCATAATTTCCGGAAATCCTGTTACTTCACTAACATATTTAACAGGGATGCCTGCATCGGTCAACGTCTTATAAGTCCCGCCGGTCGAAATCAACTCGACGCCCAAGGCAGCTAAACCCCTGGCAAATTCTACAATTCCTCGCTTATCAGATACACTAAGTACCGCCCTTAAACCCATCCATAGCCCTCCTTATATTATTCGCTCAGAATATTTTAGTTTTTGATAAAGACCCTGTGTCCCCTTACTTCCAGCTTATTCTCAGCCAGTAGTTTAACTGCTAAAGGATAAATGCGATGTTCCTCCTTCAGAATACGCTGAGCCAGAGAATCCTCCGTATCCTCATCCAGAACCGGTACGACTGCCTGCAAAATAACCGGTCCGCTATCTACTTCTTTATCAACAAGATGCACGGTACAGCCGCTAAATTTTACTCCGTATTCCAGAGCCTGGCGCTGAGCATGCATTCCGGGAAAAGCCGGTAAAAGAGAAGGATGAATATTCAAAATGGGTATGCCGGCTTTTTCCACAAAATTTCCGCTTAGAATTCTCATGTATCCGGCTAAAAGCAAAAGTTCAACGTGCTCTCTCTTCAGCCACTTCAGGATATCTTTTTCCTGGGAAGCCCTGTCCGTATAGCCGGCACTGGAAAAAATACCGACTGGAATCCCTTGCTCGCGGGCAAACTGCAAAGCCAAGGCTTGTGCCTGGTCTGAGCCAACTGCTACTACTTCAATAGGCAAGCGGCCGCTTTTCCACTCCGCAACTATAGCCTGCAGATTGCTGCCGCGTCCCGAAGCCAGGATTGCTGTCCTCAATCGTAGCTCACTCCCTCACCCCGAATAACCTGTCCCAAGACAAAACAATTCTCACCTTGTTGGACCAGCATTTCTCCAACCTGGTCTTTATCCTGCGGATGAACGATCAAAATAAAACCGACACCCATGTTGAAAGTGCGATACATTTCTGCTTGGTCTACTTTCCCTAGAGTTTGTAATAAATCAAAAACAGGGGGAACCTCCCAGGAACGGGTATCCAACTGCGCACCCAAACCCGGCGGCAAGATACGCGGGATATTTTCGGTCAATCCTCCCCCGGTAATATGAACCATACCCAGAATTTTTCTGCTCGTCAAAAGCGGCAAAATGTTCTTGACATAAATGCGGGTAGGACGCAAAAGAACCTCTCCCAATGGTTCGGCCAGTTCCGGAAAAACAGTATCCAGGGAATAGGGCTCAAATACTTTGCGCACCAGAGAAAAACCGTTGCTGTGCAAACCGGATGATTGCAGCCCCAGTAAAAGGTCGCCTTCCTCGATTTTGGAGCCGTCAATTATATCAGATTTGTTGACCGCACCGACCGCAAAACCGGCAATATCATACTCGTCTTCGGCATAAAATCCGGGCATTTCCGCAGTTTCGCCGCCCAGCAAAGCACAGCCTGCCAGTTGACAGCCATCAGCTACTCCACTGACAATTTCGGCTACCCGTTCCGGCACAGTTTTGCCCACTGCCAGATAATCCAGAAAAAATAAAGGTTCGGCACCCTGAACCAAAACATCATTGACACACATGGCTACTGCGTCCTGACCGATCGTATTATGCCGGTTATACTGAAATGCCAGGCGCAGCTTGGTTCCTACTCCATCTGTTCCGGATACCAGGACCGGTTCCGGATATTTAATGAGATCCAGAGAAAAAAGTCCGCTAAATCCCCCCAGCCCGCTCAGAACACCCGGACGAAAGGTTTTCGCTGCCGCCGGCCTGATTAGTTTTACAGCTCTGTCTCCGGCTTCGATATCTACTCCGGCATCACGATAGGAATACCCCAACACTATATCCCCCTTTAATATGTAAGATTCACAATTCACAATAACGAACA
>DATMYJ010000003.1:0-6732 GCA_035561015.1 Desulfitobacteriaceae bacterium
CAGAAAATACAGGGTTTAGGGCGTATGTTTTTCTGCTGTTTTAATCTATTTTTCAGGAGAATCATCAAAGAATTACCTCCAACATCAAAGAATTACCACCTGTGTATATTTATGAAGCTGCTTTTGATAGTGTAATGTCTGGACACTATTATTTTATGATAATTGTCGTGTCGAAATCCTGAAAAAAAGTGCAGGCAGCAGAATAATATTTGGTCGAGTCGGGTAAGAGATTGGTGGGAGTGTCGTAATATGTCGGATCAGAAATATCAACACTACAGAAAACTACCGTCTGTACATAAAATAATCACAAAGTTGGAAAACAATGATAATATCAGGATATTACAAGAACAAACAGGAACTGAGAACATAACGGTTATTATCCGCCAGGTACTGGATAAGGCCAGACAAAATATTGCGGCAGCAGAAGCTGCAAAACCATGGATCTTGCCCCCCGAGGAGTTTGCAGCCGGTTTGTGGAGCTGGATCGAAAACGAAACAGTATCTATGCTCAGGAAAAGGGCCGCAGGTTTGCGCCCGCTGATCAATGCTACCGGCGTAATTTTACATACTAACTGCGGCCGGGCACTGCTTGCTCCAGCTGTAGCTGATTTTGTCAGAGAACAGGCTTGCTGCTACTCAAATTTGGAATTGGACGTTTGGAGCGGTGAACGCGGTTCGCGCTATGATCATGTTGAGAGACTGCTCTGTGATCTTACAGGAGCGGAAGCGGCATTGGTTGTAAATAACAATGCTGCAGCCGTTTTACTTGTTATGAATACTTTGGCGGCCCAAAGGGAGGTGCTTGTTTCCCGCGGGGAACTTGTTGAAGTAGGCGGATCTTTTCGCATGCCGGGAATAATCGAGGCTGGCGGAGCCAAATTAGTTGAAGTGGGAACCACTAATAAGACTTGGCTCAAAGACTATGAAACAGCCATTAGCCCGGAGAGCGCCCTGCTCTTGAAAGTGCATACCAGTAATTACATAATAGAAGGTTTTACCCAGAGTGTTTCCGGGAAAGAATTAGTAAAATTAGGACAAGAATGGCAAATTCCGGTTGTAGAAGACTTGGGCAGCGGAACTTTTTACGATGGTGTGAATCTGGGTTTGCCTGCAGAACCAACGATTGGGGACAGTATCAAAACAGGCTTTTCTCTGGTTACTTTCAGCGGAGACAAGTTGTTGGGAGGACCGCAGGCTGGCATTATTATTGGCAAAAGCGCTTTGATTGCCCGTCTGCGTAACAATCAATTGCTCAGAGTGCTAAGAATCGATAAATTGTCGCTGGCAGCCCTGGAGGGTACCCTGCGGATCTACAAAAAAGGCCGGGCGGAGGAAATCCCTGTTTGGAAAATGCTGGGATATAGTATCGCGGACCTACAGACCAAAGCCCGCTTATTAGAGAGCCGTCTGCAAAAAAACGGCAGTTTAAGTGTGGAACTGCAAACAAATTTTTCTCGTGTCGGCGGAGGAGCCTGGCCGGCAGCTAAGCTGCCAACCTGGGTTTGTGCTGTTCGTCCCAATCAAGGCTCGGCTGAAGATTTGCAGCAGTTTTTAAGGCAAGGAGAGATACCTATTCTTGCCAGGATACATAAGGATTGGGTGCTGCTTGATGTTCGTACTCTGTTGGATAATGATCTGGAGAAGATTGCCGGGCGTTTGCAGGATTGGCAACCGGATTCTGCCCAAACCGGCAGGGTTTTAGAGCCGAGGAAAGACAAAAGCAGAAGAAAAACAGCCTTGGAAGAGTGCTGATCTTGAAAGCCTGACCGAAATCGGGTGAAGAGTTTGTTGTGAGTGCAAACAAAAATTATTATAATGGAATTGTCAGAAGATCTTTCTGTCGGACAGCAGACAACACCTGAATAAATTATAGAAATACGAAAATAGTGGGGGTGTATGGTTGTGGTTAATAGCGATCCCAATAATTCGGGAGATAAAATCCGTTTAACCCAATATTCCAGCAAAGCAGGCTGAGGGTGTAAGATAGGTCCGGCGGACCTGGAGAAAATATTGCATTTATTGCCTTTTGATTCTGATGATAAGAATTTATTGGTAGGTTTGGGAACTCGTGATGATGCCGGTGTATATCTCCTGAATTCGGAACAAGCAATTGTCCAGACAGTAGACTTTTTTACACCGGTAGTTGATGATCCTTATGCCTTTGGCCAGATTGCCGCAGCCAATGCCTTGAGTGATATCTATGCAATGGGGGCCAGACCAGTCACTGCTCTGAATCTTGTTTCCTTCCCGGTAAATAAACTGGATATGGAGGTGCTTGCCCTTATCTTGGCAGGGGGAAGCCAGAAAATTAAAGAAGCAGGGGCTGTGCTGATTGGTGGGCATTCCGTTGATGATGCTGAACCTAAATATGGGCTGGCAGTGACAGGAGTTGTTCATCCGGCCAAATTATGGACTAATAAGGGGGCGCGCGGGGGTGACTATCTGGTCTTAACCAAACCTTTGGGGATTGGAATTATCACAACTGGGATCAAAAGAGGAATTGTAGCTCCTGCTGATATTGCAGAAGTGACTGCTGTTATGACTGCACTGAACCGTGGGGCTTGTGAAGCAGCCCAGGAAGTGGGCGTAAACGCCTGCACAGATATTACCGGCTTCGGACTATTAGGGCATCTTCACGAAATGCTGGCTGCCAGCGCTTGCAGTGCCAGGATTGAGGTTGAAGCTGTACCTGTTCTGAGCAGTGCATGGGCTTGTATTGCTCAGGGGGCAATCCCTGGGGGAACGATGGCAAATGAAAAGTTCCTGCAGGATAAAGTGCTTTTCGACCAGGAAGTTAGGGCAGAGATGCGCCTGGTTTTAGCAGACACCATTACATCGGGGGGATTATTATTTTCCGTTCCCGCGAATAAGCTGGACAGTTTGGTGGCTGAATTAATTGCTCATCGTACTCTCGCTGCCGCAGTTATCGGAAGGGTAGAAGCGGATGAGCCCGGGAAAATCAAGGTATATTCTCAAAAGCTATGAGTTGGAACAAATTGAGATAGAGGCTGGTTATTTGCTTAAATAGTATTTGCTTAGGTAGATGATTGTGACAGCAATCCATATTCCGGATATCCTGCTTCAGATAAGGAGCAGGATATTTTAATACGGTTTCATTACAGTAAGACAGCATTTTCACCCAGTGTTTTTTTAGCAGTTGCTTTGATTTGTAAGCAGATAGTAAATTCAGTATAATTAAGCAAAATAAAGAGGTCAGTCAGGATTGATTGAGGAGGGGTCAATATGTCAAAATACGTTGCCGTTGCCGGTAAGGGTGGGGTAGGGAAGACTACATTCACAGCCCTAATGCTTCGTCAGCTGGTCAAAAACAGCAAGAAAATCTCAATTTTAGCTGTGGATGCAGATCCCAATGCCAATCTGAGCGAAGCCTTGGGATTGCCTGTGACTGCAACCATTTCTGAAATTTTGGACGATACCAGAAATCCCAAGGCAATTCCGCCGGGGATGACCAAAGATAGATATGTGGAGTATAAGCTGCAGCAGTCTTTGGTGGAGTCCCCGGATATCGATCTCTTAGTCATGGGAGGACCGCAGGGAGCGGGCTGTTACTGCTACGCCAATGACCTGCTGCGCCGGCATCTGGAAAATCTTGGCAAGAACTACGATTTTGTCGCAGTTGATACGGAGGCAGGATTAGAACATATCAGCCGCCGCACCATCCCGCAAGTCGATCTGATGTTTGTGGTCAGCGATTCTTCGGTTCGGGGGGTCCGCTCAGCTGGGCGGGTTCATGATCTGATCAAGAGCATAAAGTCGGAAATAGGCCGGGTTTATCTGGTGGTTACGAAGACAGAGCCAGGCAGTATTGCTGCTTTGGCTGAGGAGATAGCCCAAACCGGCTTGGATCTTATTGGTGAAATACCCCTCGATCCTCTGATTGTGAAACAGGATTTAGCTGGCCGGCCATTATTCGATTTGCCGGATGAGGCACTTTCTGTTCAGGCAGTTGACAAAATTGTCCGAGAGGCTGGCTTGCTGACCTGGTAAGCTGACTATCCTCTGGCATTGACACCCATTTTATTCATAAAAAAGGAAGCATCCTCTGCTAAAATGCAGCCTGATTTTCGAAGAGTGATTGGATGAGGGAGGGAATGATCTTGGTGGCAGTCAAAATGAACTTGACCCAGTTTGAAACAGCTCTGGAAGGTGCGGGCTATATCAGTGAGCAGGAGGAAAATATCGCTATTACGGCCTTTCTGGCAGTGCAATTGGGAAAACCGCTGCTGGTTACCGGCCCTCCCGGAGTAGGTAAGACGGAGATCGCCAAGGCTTTGAGCCGGGTTTTCAAAGCTCCTTTGATTCGCCTCCAGTGTTATGAGGGGCTGGATGAAACCAAAGCCTTGTATGAATGGAATTATCAGCGCCAACTACTGAAGATCCAGATGGATAAAGAGAATATGCGGGAAGAAGATTTGTTCTCGCGGGAATATCTTCTGGCCCGACCGTTACTAAAGGCTTTGCTGAGCAAAGAACGGGCAGTGCTGCTGATAGATGAGATTGATAAGACTGATATGGAATTTGAAGCATTTCTCTTCGAATTATTAGGTGAATTTCAGATAACAATTCCGGAAATGGGCACAATTACTGCTGATGAACCGCCTATTGTGATCCTGACCTCCAATATGGAGAGAGAGTTATCAGATGGTTTAAAACGCCGTTGCATTTTTCTGCATATCAATCCGCCCACTATTACCAAGGAGGTCAGGATCCTCAGCGCTAAAGTGCCTGATCTTCCCGAAAAATTAGCCCTGCAGGTAGCCAGGGCTTTAGCTGTATTACGGGAAAACCTCCTGCTGAATAAGATACCTTCGATATCTGAAACTCTGGACTGGGCCAAGGCCCTGCTGGTTATGGGCAAAAATGAACTGGATCCCGCCTGGGTTAAGGCTACCTTGACTTTATTGCTGAAAAGTAAGGAAGATGTAGAAATCTTTGAGCGGGAAATGGGTGCAGAACGGCTTCTTTCCAGGATGCCGCCAGCCAGGAAAGAAGGTCTGCAGCATGATCGGGGAAAGTAAACTTTATTATCATCTGACAGAATTTGCCCAACTTCTCAGAAGTGGCGGGTTTAGGGTTAGTTTTTCAGAGATCCTTGATGCCATACAAGGTCTGGTCCTGATTGGCCTGGAAAATAAAAAACGCGTGGAAGCTGTCTTGCAGGCAACCCTGGTAAAAGAAGAAAACCAGATAGCCCGCTTCCAGGAATCATTTCGGGTTTATTTTGCGGCTCCTGAAGAGCAAAAGACCTGGTTAAAACAAGCTGCTGAAGAAGTTGCTCAGTGGGAAAAAGAACTGGACCGAGCAGGTAAGGAACTCTTGTTTCAGGGCCGGGAATTGAATATAACGCCGGAACAACGACTGATATATGTTCAAATGCCGGCAGAAGAGCAGTTGAGGCTGCAGGATTTTTTACAAAAATCTTCTCAGGGAACGAAAAGCGGTCTCCCCCTGGATCAGAGTATGCAACCGATAATTACAAAGCTTGTCCAGGGCTCTTTAGAATATTGGCGGCGTAAATTGGAGGAAGATGCCGGGCTTCACTCTCTGCCTCCTACTGAAGGGATTTCTTCTGAGGTTGAACGGGCCCTGCGCGAACGGGAAGTTGCCTGGCTGGCTCAGGATTTAAAGAGTATTTCTCCGGATGACTGGCTGAAGGTTACGAGACTGATTCATCGTCTTACCCTGCGCTTGTCTGCTCAGATTTCCCGGCGTTATCATGCGGCCGGACGCCGGGGTGGGATTGATATGCGGCGAACCCTGCGCCGCAACCTGCGTTATGGTGGGGTCTTATTGGCCAGGAGCTATCGCCGTCGCCGTTTCGGACGCCCCAGATTTGTCGTTCTCTGCGATTTTTCCGCTTCTATGCTGAAATACACAGAATTTGTCTTACAGTTTATTTATGGACTGAACTCGGTAATCAGTAATATCGAAACCTTTGCCTTTGGCGAGGATCTTGTATATTTGACAGACAAAATACACAAGGGCCAATCTTTTCAGCACCTGATAAGAAAAGCCCTGGCAGCTGCCGCTGAGGAATTGGGTAGTGGGACAAATTTGGCTGTCTCTCTGGACAGGATGCTGGTTGAGCACCATCAGGTCTTGACCAGACGCACAATTTTCCTGATTCTTAGTGACACCAGGACGCTGGCGGCTGAAAGAGCGGCCGAAAGTCTGCACTTGATCCAGCGTAAGGTGCGGGCTGTTCTCTGGTTGAATACTGTTCCGGCCAAGCAATGGCCTCAAACTCCGACTGTGGGTTTGTTCCGCCCTTATTGCCAGATGTTTGAGTGTTATACCTTGGGCCAGCTGACTGCTGTTATGAGTAAACAATTATAGGAAAAATACAGAAGAAAACCGGCTGGAACAAGGTTGGACAGTGAAATATCAGCGGATAAATTAATGATTTTGAACTTGCCTTTTTCTTTGAGCTTTGGTATAGTTTATTTCAGAAAAAAGGAGAAAGGGGAGTTTTAAATGGCATTTATCATTACCGATGATTGCATTGCTTGTGGTGCTTGTGCATCAGAATGTCCGGTAGAAGCTATATCCGAAGGAGATAGCAAATACGTTATTAACGCTGCTATTTGCACGGAATGTGGCAATTGTGCTGATGTTTGTCCGGTTGGAGCACCGAAAAAGGCCTAGAAAATTTAATTGGGCTATTAAGGAGAGTGAAAAAACTCTCCTTTTTATTTGACATTTATTTGTTTC
>DATMYJ010000004.1:0-9113 GCA_035561015.1 Desulfitobacteriaceae bacterium
ATTATCTTCCTTTACCATAAGACTTTTACAAACCTGCTTTATGACTATAATACTACAATTCAGCATCGACCTGACAAAATCCTGCCAGAATTACGATTCATAGCCATAATCGCTGAAAAATCTGCGGCGGTATTCCGGCAAACAGTCCTCCCGGATCGCCTCCCGGATCTCCCGCATCAGAGTCTGCAGGAAGTGAAGGTTGTGAATACTCATCAGCCTTAGACCCAGGATCTCCTCAGCTTTCAGAAGATGGCGGATATAGGCCCGGGAATAATTACGGCAGGTATAGCAGCTGCAGGTCGGGTCTAGAGGTGAAAAAGCGCGGGCCGATTCGGCATTACGGACCACAACTTTGCCATAACGGGTCAGGGCCGTGCCATTGCGGGCAATCCTGGTGGGCAGGACACAGTCGAACATATCGATGCCCCGCATCACGCCTTCAATCAAAGCATCCGGGGAACCGACCCCCATCAGATAGCGCGGTTTGGCAGCCGGCAGCTGGGGTACGGTATAATCCAGCACCTCATACATCACTTCCTTGGGTTCGCCCACACTGAGTCCGCCCAGGGCATAGCCCGGCAGGTCCAGAGCCACGATTTCGGCGGCACTCTGCAGGCGCAGATCCTGATAGACGCCGCCCTGAACGATCCCGAACAAGGCCTGCTGCCCGCCTGGCTTCAGGGCCTCCTGGCAGCGTTTAGTCCAGCGGGTGGTCCTTTCCAGGGAATTCAGCGCATATTCACGGGTACAGGGATAGGGCGCGCACTCATCAAAAGCCATAATAATATCGGCACCCAAGGCCATCTGGATCTGGGTAGCAATCTCCGGACTTAAGAAGCGGCGCGAGCCGTCAATGTGGGACCGGAACTCCACTCCCTCTTCCTGGATCTGGCGCAGATCCCCCAGGCTGAAGACCTGAAACCCGCCGCTGTCGGTCAGGATGGCCTGGTCCCAGTGCATGAACTTGTGCAGGCCCCCGGCCTCGGCGATCAGGTCGTGGCCGGGCCGCAGAAAGAGGTGGTAGGTGTTGCTGAGAATGATCTGGGCTCCCAAATCTTGCAGTTCTTCCGGGGTCAGGGTTTTCACGGTAGCCTGCGTGCCCACCGGCATAAAAACGGGGGTGTCGATCAGGCCATGGGGAGTATAGAGCTTGCCCAAGCGGGCCCTGGTTCGGGAGTCTTCCTTGATAATTTCTAATTTAACCGCTGCCAAACACCTTCTTCTGCAGTAATTAATTCTCTTCAAGCATTTTATTTCTTACTTCTTAAATGCGATCATATTATTTCTTTGCTGATTAAAGGATCAGCATGGCATCGCCAAAACTGTAAAAGCGATAACGTTCTTTGATGGCCTGGCTGTAAGCCTGACGGATCAGCCCAGTGCCGGCAAAAGCACTGACCAGCATAATCAGAGTCGACCTGGGGAAATGAAAATTAGTGATCAGGCCGTCGATGGTTCGAAAGCGGCAGCCCGGATAAATGAATATATCGGTCCAGCCTTCCCCTGAATGCACTCTCCCGCTTTGATCTGCAATGGCTTCCAGGGTCCGGGCCGAAGTTGTGCCCACGGCAATCACCCGCCGGCCTTCTTTTTTGGCCAGATTGAGGCGTTGGGCCGCCTCCGGCTGGAGGCGATAATACTCGGAATGCATGACATGCTCACTGATGTCCTCGGTTTTCACCGGCCGAAAAGTGCCTAAACCGACATGAAGCAGAATTTCCACAATTTCTATGCCCTTGGACCTGAGCTCAGCTAACAGCTGCGGCGTAAAATGCAGCCCGGCTGTCGGCGCTGCCGCCGAGCCCGCTTCCCGGGCATAGACCGTCTGATAACGCTCCCGATCTTCCAGCTGGGCAGTAATGTAGGGAGGCAGCGGCATTTGCCCCAGCCTGTCCAGAACCTCTTCGAAGACCCCCTGGTACTCAAAGCGGAGCAGGCGATTGCCGTTAGCGAGGACCTCCAGGAGCCTGCCTTGGAGGAGATCTTCTGCGAAAACCACTTCCTGCCCGACCTTCAGCCGTTTGCCCGGCTTGACCAATACTTCCCAGATATCGCGTTCCTGCCGCTTCAGCAAGAGAACCTCGATTCTGGTCGGAGTATCTTTTTTGCAGCCAAGGAGACGAGCCGGCAGCACCCTGGTGTTATTCAGGACCAAAACATCCCCCTTGCGCAAAAAGCTGCCCAAATCCCGGAAATGCTGATTTTCCAGGCTTTGCTTTGCCCGGTTGACTACCAGCAGCCGGGAAGAGTCGCGCGGCTCCAGCGGCTGCTGGGCGATAAGCTCCGGCGGTAAATAAAAGTCAAAATCTGCGACTTTCAATCCTGTTATCTTCTCTCTTTCTATAATTCTATATCCCGTTTTGAATAATCCGAAGTAAAATGAGGTTCTTTTCCGGAATGAGAAGGACAAACTATTGGAAAGCACATTTTGCCAAGTGAGCATTTAACGGAATTTGCGTCAATGAGCGCAGCCAAGAGAACGCCAAGCACGCCAACGGTTCACTTGCAGAACAGCCCAGAGGTTTTGGCGGGCAGTTCTCCCGGCAAGCGAATAGCAAATGTAGTGCATGCGAACGAGCAAATGTGCTTCCCTTTAAAACCCGTCTTCTTCCGGAAACAAGCCCGGGACAGCAGACCCGGAGGGTGCGGCGATGCCCAGATGCTGATATGCTTTGGCTGTCACAGTCCGGCCCCGCGGCGTGCGCTGGAGAAAACCCTTTTGCAGCAGGAACGGCTCCACGACGTCGCCTAAGGTTTCGGCTTCCTCCCCGATCGTCGCGGCCAGGGTTTCCAGACCGACCGGCCCGCCGTTAAAGGTCAGAATAATGGTTTTCAGGGTTTTCTGGTCGATCTGATCCAGGCCGGCCGGATCCACATCCAGCATATCCAGGGCTTCCTGGGCCAGTTTGCGGGTTATGGTGCCATCCTCCCAGACCTGGGCATAATCCCGGATGCGTTTCAGCAGCCGGTTGGCGATCCGCGGAGTGCCGCGGGAACGCAAAGCTATTTCCTGGGCCCCTTCCTCGGTAATGGCCGTCTTCAGGATGCCGGCATTGCGGCAAATGATGGTATGGATATCCTGGACTTCGTAAAACTCCAGCCTGCTGATGACCCCGAAGCGGTCGCGCAGAGGCGAGGTCAGCTGTCCGGCCCTGGTCGTGGCTCCGATCAGAGTAAAAGGAGAAAGGCTCAATCTGATGGAGCGGGCACTGGGCCCTTTGCCGATCACTATATCCAGACAGCCGTCTTCCATGGCCGAATAGAGGATTTCCTCCGCTGTCCGGCTTAAACGGTGGATCTCATCAATAAATAAAACATCGCGTTCTTCCAGGGCTGTGAGAATGGCCGCCAGATCACCCGGCCGTTCAATGGCCGGTCCGGAAGTCGTGCGGATACTTACCCCCAGTTCGGTAGCCACGATATTGGCCAGAGTGGTTTTGCCCAGACCAGGCGGGCCGTAAAGCAGGATATGATCCAGAGCCTCCCCCCTGCTGGAGGCAGCCTGGATAAAAACCCTGAGGTTTTCCTTGACTCTGGTCTGACCGATATAATCCTGCAGGCGATGAGGACGGATAAGCTCCCCGTCCTGCTCCCCGTTTAGTTTCTGAGGGGTAACCAGGCGTTCAGTCATTTTTTTCCACTCCCTTAGCTAAAATGCGCAGGGCTCTCTTGATCTTGTCCTCGGAATTCAAGCCAGTTTCATTTTCCAGCTGGTCCAGGGCCTGCCGGGCTTCCGCCATATTGTAGCCCAAAGCCAGCAGGGTCTCCAGGGCATCGGCAAAACCGTGCTGTTCCCCGGTCCGGACTCCCGGAGTCTTGTCGGCAGCCGCTGCTTCCCGGAGTTTTTCTTTCAGTTCCAGGATCAGGCGCTGAGCCGTTTTACGGCCTATCCCGGGCACCTGAGTCAGTAAAGTGACATTTTCAGCGACAATAGCTGCCCTGATCTCCGGGGCGCTAAAGGTCGAAAGCATGGCCAGGGATGCTTTGGGCCCGATGCCCGAGACCCCCAGCATCAATAAAAAAAGCCGTTTTTCTGCTAAACTATCAAAGCCGTAAAACGACAAATCATCCTCTCTGACATGGACATATGTGTATAAGACAAGATCCTGTCCGCTTCTGACCTTGGCCAGCAGGCCTGCCGGAACAGTAAGCTGGTAGCCTACGCCCTGGACATCCAGAATTAAATTCTCTGTCTGCACTTCCCAGACCCGGCCGCGTAACATTCCTATGATAGTGATTCCCCCAGTTTGCGCAGTAAAGTGCTGCTGAAAGCGTGGCAAATTGCTACCGCCAAAGCGTCGGCAGTATCATCAGGTTTAGGGATTTCCCGCAAACCCAGCAGCACTTTGACCATTTGTTGGATCTGCATCTTAGCCGCCTGGCCGTATCCGGCCACAGCTTGTTTAACCTGCAAAGGTGTATATTCATAGACCGGCAGGCCCTTTTGGGCGGCCGCCAGGAGAATAATGCCCCTGGCCTGCCCGATCGAGAGGGCCGTTGTGGTGTTGCGGTTGAAAAACAATTCTTCGACCGCAACTTCATCCGGACGGTTGGCGCCGATATGTTTTTCCAGGCAATCATAGAGATGCAGCAGCCGCTCCGGCATCGGTGTATGAGCCGGCGTCCGCCAGCAGGCATAGTCCAAAGCCCGCAGCTGGTTGCCCTTCTTTTCGATCAGTCCGTAGCCCATGATCGCCGTCCCCGGGTCGATTCCCAAGATTATCATCGCAATATACCTTTCAGCGCTCTTTATTGTTTCTGGTGCCGGTTTCGGCCGGCGACTAGAGATCCGGGGCGATCTCTTCCCCAATATCAAAGTTGGCGTAAACCTTCTGGACATCATCGTGTTCTTCCAGAGTCTCGATCAGTTTGATAATTTTTTTGGCCTGCTCCAGGTCGTTTATTTCGATGATATTTTCCGGAATAAGGTTAAGGTCGGCCTCCTCGATCGTCAGCCCCTGATCCAGCAAGGCCTGGCGAACGCTTGCCATCTCTGCCGGGTCGGTATAGACCATATAGCCGCCGTCAGCCTCCTCCAAATCCTCGGCTCCGGCTTCCAAAACCAGCAGCATCAGTTCATCTTCTGGGAGCTTGCTCTGGGGCAGGGATAACTGGCCTTTTTCTTTGAACATCCAGTTGACACAGCCGCTCTCCCCCAGATTGCCGCTGTTCTTGGAGAAGATATGTCTGACCTCGCCGGCCGTGCGGTTGCGGTTGTCGGTCATAATATTAGCCATCACAGCTACTCCGCCGGGACCGTAGCCCTCGTAGAGCAGTTCTTCGTAATTCGTTCCTTCGCCGCCGCCTGCGCCTTTCTGAATAGCCCGCTGGATATTATCATTAGGCATATTGGCAGCCTTGGCATTATCTATGGCGATTTTCAGCCGGAAGTTATTCGCCGGTTCGCCGCCGCCGGCTTTGGCAGCTACGATCAGTTCCCGGCCAAGCTTGGTGAACAGCTTGCCCTTCTGAGCGTCGGCCTTGCCCTTCTTATGTTTAATATTAGCCCATTTTGAATGCCCTGACACGGCAACACCCCCTTATCTAGTCCAAAAATATTGTAGCAAAGGTATTTTCTATTGTAAAGTAACCTGTCTTTCCACTTCGTCCACCAGTTCTGCGACCAGGTGGGGCAGGGGTACTTTGTTTACACCGATAAAGAGGATATCGCCTCTCTGGATAGGCAGGAGCAGCTTAGCCGCCCGGCTGCGGGCGATAGCCGCCGCCATCGCCGGGGTAACCTCGCCCAGCAGCCCGTAAACCGTCATTATTGCGGCAGCGCCGATGATCAGATCCACCCGTTCCGCATTGAAACAAATCGCCGACTCTCCGGATGCCCCTTCCGTCGCTCCGGCCCGCACCATAGCTCCGGCAGCCAACGCATTGGTGCCCAGAGCCAGGATCTCCAGTTCCGGCAGCCTTTTGCGCAGCTGTTCCACGATATGTTTGCCAATACCTCCGCCCTGGCCGTCAATCACTGCTACCCGCACCTGTGCACCTCCTCAGGATTGCATAAATTCGCTGATCATCTCCGCTGTCTTGTCTTTATCAGGTATCCAGTAGGAAATGCCATCGATCATTTCGCCCTGACCTGGTATCGTCTGATAACTGACGCTGCCCTCCGGCAGTTCGGACATGAATTTAGCCAGAGCGATCAGCTGGCCGGTATCCAGACTGGTTTTGAGATCATCTTTGTATTTCAGGATAATCTGCACAGTCTCCAGGATTTTCCCGGCATCCCGCTGCTGATTAGCCAAGGCCCGCAGAAATTTTTGCTGTCTTATAATGCGGTCGATATCGCCGCCGCTGGAATAACGCCAATGGATATAATCAAAAGCCTGGCTGCCGTTTAAGACCTGCAGACCTTTGTCAAGATTGGCATTATGGTCTTTCATTTCAATTTCGACATCAATTTGAACCCCGCCGATCTCGTCAACAATTTTGGGAATAGGATCCAGATTCATTGCCACAAAATAGTCTGCCGCCTGCCTTTGCAGAAAATAATTGACAGCCGCAATGCTGGCCGGCACTCCCTCATCATGGATATTGCCGTAAACATAGGCGTGGCCGATCTTGTCCATCTTGTTTTCGACCGGAATATAAGTATAGGTATCCCTGGGAATATTCAGGACCCGGATGTTTTTATTATCAAAATCCAGACGGGCCAGAGCAATGGTGTCCGAACGGAAAGTATCCAGCCAAGTATCCCGTTCATAGATCCTGTCGATGCCCAGAAAAAGGATATAGACGACATTGGCTGACCCCAGAGCGGCTTGTAAGTCGCCGGCGGCAGAGCCCACTGCCGGCAAACCGCTTTCAGGCTGCCTGGCAAAAGCATTCCGATAATCCAGGGCATGAAGCAAATAAAGGGCAAGAGCGATTGCCAGAAGCAGCAGTGCTCCGCTGATTATTATCGCCAGTTTTTTTCTGTTTTTCCGGACCGTTTCCATCTTTTTTTCTGACCTCTCTTCCGCTTTGCCACGATCTTCTGCCGCAGCTGCTGACTCAGCAAATTTGTCCTAATATATTATACTCGTATCCGGCGTCTATAAACAGTGCCCTGACCTAAATAACTGCGGAAATAAAACAAACCATCTAAATTGGTACATCCTGATAATTCAGCCAGACTCTTGACAAATAAGAAGAGGTTACCTTATATTAGAAAATGTGAGGCAAAGCTTTCAGGCAACCGGGAAACCAGTTGCTTTTTTCCTATAGAAACGCAAAAGGAGCTGGTTAATTGTTTTTAACTAATAACGAAATTCTGAAAACCGGATCTAGACCTGGCCGGGCCATGGACAGTACCTTCAATCTCGCCTTAATAATAATTTTGGTGATCTGCCTGTTTCCCAACAGCCGGCTGCCCCAGCCTGAAGGCGGCTCTGACTATACCGCCCTGTTAAAAGCGAGCTTCCTAAATCCACCCTCGTTGGAGCTATCCCCGAATATATCCATCTCTGCTCCGCTGACTGACTCCCTGCTTATTGACCCTGCAGCCGTGGATCCTGTCTTTGCAGATTCGCCGCAATTCTCAGCCGCCGATTTCGGCGTAACAGGCGATGGGACAACAAGCACCAGCGCCGCTCTGGCTGCTTTGATCAAAAATGTCCCTGCCGGCAGTACGGTTAATTTCGAAGCAGGCAAGATCTATCTGTTAACAGAACCCCTGACTCTGACCAAAGCTATCAATCTTGATTTGATGGGGTCGACCGTTATCGCCCAAAACTCTGACAGTGTTTTCCATGTTCAGTCTGACAATGTTATCATCAAAAACGGCATCCTGGATCTGAACTATACTACCCATAACGGTATAAAAGCCAGCGGTGAGCATGAGTCTTTCCCGGGCGTTACCGGTTCTGCTCTGCCCGGCACCAATAACCTTAGCCTGAGTGCGGTTCCCGTCGGAATAAGCGAGATGAAATACCTAACCATTGCCGGTTTGGCCGGCTACTTTAAAATAACAGCGCTAAACGGTAATGTGCTGACGCTTGACCACCCTGTCCCGGCTGCCGTCAGCAATTCTGCTCTTAATTGGTGCAATCCCTACAGCAACGTTTATTTCCAGAAGTTACATATCAAAGATCTGATTCCGACAGCCCTCAACTTGGAGGGAGGAATTTATCTGAGCAATTGTGAAAATGTCCATATCGATCAATGTAATTTCAGCAATATATTTAACCCTGCTGACGCGGGAGATGTCGATCATTCACCTGCTATCAAAGTTGCCGACAGCTGCAATATCTATATCAATGATATTGCAGCCGCTGACGGCGGGGTCGGCATCAATTTTTTCAGTGTCATCAATGCCTATGTCAACCGGGTCAGCCTGAGTAACCTGGCCGACAATGGCTTCTATCTCCAGGCTTATTCCGATAACATCAATATCGATAACTTTGTTATCGATGGTGTGGAAGAAGGAATCGTCTTTGATACCAACAATATGGCCGGCACTGCTGACGGCATACCGACAATCAAAATAAGCAATGGGGATATCCGCCATGCTACAAATCACGGTTTCACTTTACGGCAGGGCAGCAGCTTCTATGTCAACAATGTCAGGTTCACCGAGTGCTGGAATAATATCGCCCAGTCCGGCAGCTACGCCGGCTGCAGTGACGCCGTTTTCGACAATATTACCTGTCTGAATACTGCGGCTAACGCTCCTATCTACTTGGGCAATGACAAAAACCTCACTTTCAGTAATCTCACCCTCCAAGGTTTTTCGGCCAAAGATGAAGCCGGCAGAACCAGGTATGCCGATGGCCTGAATATCAAAGCAGGCTGTCAGAATATCCAATTTCATGGAGTGAACATAATAGGCGACAATCTGAATCTGCAAAACGGAATAGTCGTCTCTGACAATGCCAGCGATATCCTGATTGAAGGAATAATCAGCGGTTATACGGATCACGATATTTTAAATGAATCATCCGGCACCGGCCTGGTCAGCAGAATTAGCGGCACAGCCTTATATGACAGCTGATATTGCTGACTCTGACTGCCGGCTTTTCTTCCGAATTCAGACTGCCTGATTATAGAAAAACAGAAGTCCCAAGCCAGCCTGGGACTTCTGTTTTTTTGCTAAAGCATAATTATTTTTTGACATTATTGAC
>DATMYJ010000005.1:0-3082 GCA_035561015.1 Desulfitobacteriaceae bacterium
AATCGAATAGCAATACATATTCTAGCCAGGCGTATTTTCAGTTCCCTTTTTAAGGATCATATGCTACGATGAAGGTAGTATATTCAATAAAATCAGGGAGGTGTATTTATGGCGGAAGTTCCAAAAACAAAGGAAAATCTCAAGAAGTGCATCTGTTTGACCTGCCCAAGCTATACTATTACCTGTGAAATGATGGCGATGCCTGGAAACATGATTTTGAAAATAGGTAATATGGAAAAGATTCATGCTGAGATAATGTTCTGCGCCTATGAAAAAAGTCACTGTATCGATAAAGAAAAAAGCTGTATGTGCAGCAACTGTGAAGTTCATAAGGAATACCAGCTGCCCAAAATTTACTACTGTATGGCCACGGGCGGCAAATAGAATAAGGCGCACATTATTTGGGGACAGAAATCATCTTATGATTCCTGTCCCATTTGTATTTTAAGCCTATCAGTTTTACTCTTAATGTTAATATTAGTTTTTAAATGCCGTGATTGGATGTCAATATTATAACCAGCTGCTTCCATAGCCGAAGGATTGCTCCTCAAGGGTTTCCCACTACATATTCTTAGCCAAGTCGTGTAGTGCTGGTCCATGAATGACTTTCCCCTTGGAGTCGTATCTCGATCCATGACATGGACAATCCCAAGTCTGATCAAATTGGTTCCAAACTACTATGCAACCCATATGTGTGCAGATCGCCGAGACAGCGTGCAACACATTCTGATTGTCGCGATAAGCTGCTACAATTTTGCCCCGAATATTTTTTACCATGCCTCCACCCGCCGGCAGGTCAGTAAACTGGTCATCATATTTAATCGAGTGTCTCCATTTCTTAAATATAGATATTCTCTTGTGTTGTGATAAATACTTTGGGAAACGCGCTGGTGAATAAAGACTACTCCAGGGATGGCGCTGTCCTCTAACTTCGTCAGCGAGAATCAGCCCGGCAATAGTGCCATGAGTCATACCCCAGCCTCCAAATCCGGTTGCTACAAAGATATTCTGAGATTTGGGTGAGATTTTGCCTATCAAAGGAACGTGATCATAACACTCGCTGTCGCTCGTAGTCCAACGATAAACCAATGATTTTACCGGAAAATACCTTTGCGCCCATTCTTCCAACAGCTCATACTGCCGGATAGTATCGATAATCTTGCCTGGGTGATGAAGTTCGCCGCCTATAATCAATATGTCTTCATCTTCACTGAGCGGCTGAGTCCTTAGGGAATGAAAATTATTGGTTTCCGGTCCATAGTATACCCCCACAGGCAAAAGACCATCTACTTTTACCCCGATCGTATAAGATTGGCGGCGGGCCATCGGTGTAAAGAATCCTGTCGGATCATAGAAGGGCAGATTGCTGGCAACTACAACCTTGGGGGCGGTAACCATCCCTCGTTGCGATATGATTTGGTTGGGGTTGCCTTCCTTGATAGACGTAACCAGCGTATCCTCGAAGATATGACCACCATTTTTAATAATTAGAGCTGCAATCTCCAACAAAAATTTACGGGGGTGAAATTTGGCCTGATTCTCATATCTTATCGCTGCCGAAATAGGGTATGGCAGTGATAAATCACGAGTGAATGAGACTGGCAAACCCAAAGATTGGGCGGCTGCAACTTCCTCCGCTACTTCACCACTGTCATTCTCAGTAATGAGATAAGTGAAGGCTGGCAACCGTTCCAGATCACAGTCAATATTGAACTCGCTGGCCAAGGCAGTTATGGTTTCAATAGATTGTTGGTTGGCATCGGCATAAATTTGGGCTTTATCTTGACCGAAATTTTTAATTAAATAATTGTAGACAATAGCATGCGCCGAGGTAATTTTGGCGGTGGTGTAACCAGACGTTCCCGTAACAATTCGGGACCCTTCCAAGACGATAACCTTTAGACCAGCCCTTTGGAGAAAAAAAGCGCTCATCAGACCGGTAATACCTCCGCCGATTACGACCACATCAGCAGATAACTCCTGCTCTAAGGACGGATAGGTAGTGGAAGGGGTAGTATCTAGCCACACAGAGGTGTTTTTACCCGTAAAGCGGAGGCCTTCACTCATAAGTGTTAGTGCTCCTTCTCACTTTATAGTCCTTCTATGCTGTGATCACATCCGCAATGATCGTATATTACACAATGACTTTTTTTATCATCTTAGCATGGGGATGTGCCAATATCTTCAAATGTGCCCGTTTCATCGAATGTTTGTTCTGTACTTCTAAATGGTTATCACGGCTGACCGGAACTAAAAAGCCTTAATAAGCACCATATGGCGCTGTTCCTGGAGATTGATTATCCTTTGCAGAACCACATCCAGCAATGGCTGCAATAAGCATCACAATAATTACACTAATAAACAGATATTTGTTTCTTCTCATATCCTTATCCCCCTTATTACGTTGACGTTAAACCTGATTTGATTAAATAAGTTGGACTCAGTATTTGAATATGCCCAAATTCAGGCCCAGGCCTATAGTTCCATGTACAATAGCCAGCAGCAGTATCACATATCCCATAATTCGATGCCAGCGAAAAGGAATAGGCAGAATTCTTTTAGCCACAACAATCTGAAAAACAACTAATATGAACAAAATAATACCCAGCCAAAGATGGAGATGAAGTCCCAATATTACCGGTATCTTCATACCTTATCTCTCCCTCTGCTATCTTTTATATCTTCCTCGCATATTCCTATGCCCCTAAAAACACAAAAGCGGACCTTATATTGTCGGTTACAATATTAGTTCTTTACGGGGAAAAGCGTCCCATACATCCTCAAATCAATCGCTCCCGGTTGGGAATTTATTCTTATATTGCTAATTATAACATAGAAATCAGCTCAATTTTCAGTGATTATGCCCATAATCACCAAGTTTCACCTAATGAGACGTCAGCTTCATTAACGTCGTCAGCTTACTGCTGATGATTCCCATGCTCCAGATATCTCGGACTTTTCCAGGCCAATTAACACTTCATCTTCTGGCTGGTTGACCAGGTTATTGTTCCTGATGAGGTGTTCCATTTCTTAGCAGTATCACAACTGATTATCAGAGACAATTTTTTGGTTAATTTTATAC
>DATMYJ010000006.1:0-4898 GCA_035561015.1 Desulfitobacteriaceae bacterium
CCAGTCTTCAATTGACATTAGCAAAGACAGTGTGTACTCTAAGGGTAGAAAGCCTTGGAAATATTTCACTGATAATTTTACTTTCTAAGAAATCAAGTGGATGGAGGGGAATTATGGGAGAAATGTTTGTGGTACTATTCTGGTCTGGCCCCATAGGCATTGGCTTTTTCCTTATGGGGCTTGGCGTCCTGTTCTGGGGTATTGGACAAATGAAGGATAAAAAATAAGATATGATGGGGAGGTGTCTACAATGGCATTCATTCTTAAAAATAGTGAAGATGTTATGAAATTTGCACTCCCACTTTATGATTATCTCTATCAGAATGGTCACCTGGAAGAAGCAAAGTCTTTGAATAAATATGCTGACGCCTGTTTTAGCGAGGAGGCGCAAGCTTTGGAGGCATACCGTAAGGCTTTCAGTGAAGTGCGCGAGAAAGTTAGGAACTTGCCGCCGGAATACAAGTCTGCTCTCGATGCAGCCTTGAGGATTTTATCCGCTATTTAAAGAACACGGAAAATAACAAGTAAACAGAAAGTATAAGTTAAGGGGTACCTGAGGGTACCTCTTTACTTTAACTGCGGGTGGAATTGGTGGACTGAGGCGCAGGGAAATCGGTCACTGATCCTGGGGGAAGGAAGATTTAACGAGATTGGAGAATAAGAGAAGTGTATTCAGAAATATATCGGGTCAGGATTCTTCTGCTGGAACAAAACAAAATAATCAGCCATGTTGAACTCAACTGCATAGTTTGGCAGTAATGGGGGGAATGAAATGGATGAGCAATTTAAAGCCTTAGAGACTGAAATTGAGCAGCTGAAAGAAAGGGTTGCCCTGCTGGAAAAGCAAGCCGCTGTTTCCGCGGATGCGGTTTTACCACTGCAGGCAACAGGAGAATCTCCCAGACCGGAGCCAAGACCTTTGCCGCCAAGACTGGGAAAGCCTTCCCATCTCAAAAATAAGTCCTCGTCATTGCAAATGAGCGAAGAAAAACTGGCCGGAACCTGGTTTAATCGTTTGGGGATTTTGGCTATCATGCTGGCTGTCGTCTTTTTTCTCAAATGGTCTTTTGATAACAACCTGGTTGGAGAATTAGGGAGAATTGTTATAGGAATCATCTGTGGTCTGGGTTTGCTGGGGGCCGGAGAATATTTTCAACGGCGAAAATTTCAGATCTACGGCCAGGGATTCAGCGGCGGCGGAATAGCAATTCTCTATTTTTCGATTTATGCTGCTTTTATCTTCTATGATCTGATTTCCCAGCTGGTTGCTTTTATCCTGATGATTCTGATTACGCTGGCAGCTTCTTTGCTGGCGGTCCGCTATGATTCCAGGACCATCGGGATCATTGGTATTGTCGGCGGATTTGCTACCCCGTTCTTATTGAGCAGCGGCCAAACCAACCGTCTGATTCTCTATACTTATGTCGCCATATTGGATGCCGGTGTTCTGCTGATAGCCTATTTTAAAAAGTGGCCTCTCTTCAACTACCTGACCTTTTTCTTTACCTATCTCACCTATTTGGCCGGATTGAGCTCTATTCAGATGCCGGACTATTGGCGGAGTTTTGACACCTTATCCTTTGCTTATCTGACTCTGTTTTTTCTGATTTACCTTGGTATCTCTTTTACCCGGAATATCCGTTACCAGGAGAGCTTTCTCTGGGCGGATATCAGCCTGATCCTGCTCAATGCCGCTGCTTATTTTGCCTTATCCTATAATTTGTTAAATCCTCATATAAAGGAATGGATCGGCTATTGGGCCGTATTCCTGGGCCTTGTTTACCTGTTGCTGGGTTTATTTGTCTATCGGCGCTATGCTGGTACCAAAAAACTGAGTCTGACACTCCTGGCTGTTGCTGCAGGTTTCATTACCATAGCAATTCCTATGCAGCTGGATGAGTACTGGATTTCGATGGCCTGGGCAGTTGAAGCTGTCATTGTTTTCTATCTGAGTCTGAAACTCAATACCGGCAAAATACCTCTTGCTGGTTTAATTATCCTGGCAATCACTATATTTTCGTTATTCACACAGCCTTTTGTAATTAGCGGGAATGAAGTCTGGATCTTTTTGAATAAAGGGGCAGTTGCCTATCTGGTCGTGATTCTGGCTCTGGCTTTTATCTTAAGGCTTTACTACCGTTACCGGGATCCCGGGACGTCCTGGAATAACTCGTTGATGCTCGCTTTACAGATTCTCCTGAATCTGCTGATTGTTGTCTTTTTTACTTTGGAGATCGCGGCTTATTATGATTATCTCCGGGGCTTGCAGCAATACAGGGAAGGATATCAGGCGCTGAATTCGCAAAACCTGGTACTCTCTCTTGTTTGGGGTTTGCATGCTGCCTTGCTGGTTGTGCTGGGTTTCTGGCGTCGTTTGAAAGGTATCCGTATGTTTGGGTTGGCCTTTCTCTGTCTGGTGATCCTGAAGGTCTTTTTCTTTGATTTATCGAATCTTACCACACCGAACCGCATTATGTCTTTCGTAGGATTAGGCGTGATTTTGCTGGCAGTCTCCTGGCTCTATCACCGTTACAAAGACCTGATTATTGGAGGAAATGAAGATGAAAGCCAGCAAAACCGCTAATAACAGCGCTGTGACGAAAAATATTATTAAACCGGCAGGGTTTTGTATATTAGTTCTCATTGTCTGCTGGACTGTGCTTTTGCCTGCTGTGCTGCCGCTTCAGGCTTGGGGTGCTGTCAGTGATCTTCGCAGCCGGGCCAGGATTGAGCTGGGGAATATATCTTCCGGCTATGTTCTTTTGGAGCTGCCGGATGAAGTGCTGAGCCAGACCCAGTCCGGCCTGCCGGATCTGCGTATTTACAGTGCTGAAGATGAAATTCCCTATGCCCTTTTAAAGGATGCGGACTTTACCCCGGCTCAGAAATATGAGCAGACAGATATCTTAAATCGTGCTTCGGATGACCAGGATAATTTGGTTTTTGAACTGAAAATTCCGCAGGAAAAGTGGGTCGATCAGGTTGTTTTTATCAGTTCCGACCAGAACTTCATCCGCAGGGTCGCGGTTGAGGGCAGCTGGGATCAGCAGGCCTGGGTGACTCTGGCCGCAAACAGTACAATTTTTGATCTGTCAGCGGAAAAGAAAAGCAGGCATCTGGAAGTAAATCTGATGCCCACCAATTATTCTTATCTGCGGGTAACTATTATAAATGAAGGCAAAGGCAGTTTTCAGCTTGAGGGTGCGGAGCTGAGCTATGTGAACCAAACAATCAGGACTGCAGCTCTGAAGGAGAGACCCTATGATCTAAGCAAGAATGACAGCCAAGAGGGTGTTCAGGAATACACGCTTGATTTGTATGCTCCTTTTCCCAGCAGAGAACTGGAGATTTATACAAACGCCCAAAATTTTAACAGGACAATGGAAATTTATGCCGGTAGCGATAAAAAAGACTGGAATCTGTTAACCTCCGGTGAGATCTACTCCTATCGGCTGGATAATCTGACCGCACAGCAGCTAAAACTCAGATTCCATACAGAGCTGCGTTATCTCCGGCTGAAAATATATAACCAGGATAATCCTCCCTTGGATATCGGGGAGATCAAGATTCGTGGGATCAATCCTGCTTTGCTTTTTTCTGCCGATCCGGCCAAAGAATATTACTTGTACTGGAACAGCAGTCAGATCAGGGCAGCAGTCTATGATGTTCAAAAGTTCAAGGAGAATCTGGATTACAATAAACTACCCCGGGCAAACTTGGACCCGGCGGAAGAAAATGAGGCTTATCAGTTTAAATATATCCGTCCCTGGACGGAAAGGAATTCCTGGTTGTTGCAGTTGATGCTGATCTTGGTTGTTGTTGTCCTGACTTTAGCTATAATCCAAAGTGTCCGCAAAATAGCAGCAGATAAGCAAAAATGAGGCAAAATAGTCTGAAAATAAGATTGACAGAATATTCAGTCTATTGTATCATTAACTTACCTTCAGAAAAGGCTAGTCCTGAGTAAGAGGGTTGCCTCGTAAAGCCGGTTTGCAAAGGCTGATAATGACCTGCTGAAGCTAAGTGTATAGTTCTGGCAGAGGGTAATGTGAAGTTGTCTGAACAACCGTGAGGCTGAAGGGCTCTGTCAGAAAACGGAAATCCGGGCGGATGGAAGTTAAACTGCCAGAACTTGTGAATCAGAAATCCGCTCCTCTCCAGGATGAAAGTTTAAATAAGCAGGAGTTAGAAGTCCGAGCACAAGTCTGCAAGCAGAGGATTTAATCGCAGGGTTGAGTCGCTGGCAAACAGAATGAGGCCGGTTGATTCCAAAGGACGATAGCAATATCGGCCAAAGAGGATTTCGGGGTAATAATTGAAAGGAGGTCGTACTCTATTGCAGTACACCTCAAGAGATGGGTAGGCTGATTCTGCGGAGGAATCAAAAAGCCTGCCCATTCTTATTGTGAGCCCCTGTTCAATGGTAGTTATTATTAGCATTGAACAGAGGCTCTATTGATTTAACGTATTCAGTGATTATTCTTACGATCATTGAACAGATGTTCTAATGACCTGTCATAAGTTTTTTCACCGCTTGCAGAAAAGAAACAGCCGGGAATCTGACCTTTATTTCGATGATAAGCTACACACTCGCAGCATTTACCCTGACGGGTACAGGGATAGGTACAGGTACAGTTTGTTCTGGAATCAAAGGCCATAAAGAAACCTCCGTCAAAAAATGAAAGGCTGTAAATAAAAACCGTGTTTCATTTACTGATGGGTAAAGGGATTAAGGGAGAAGGTGAAGTCGCTTCGCTAACTTTGATTTCGAGCCCACATTCTGAAGACAATCATATTATACTACAGAGGCAAAATAATGCAATAGAGGGAAATTAATGCAATAAAAGTCGCCCGGCTTTGTAACCGTTCGATAAGAATAAAATGATCGACATTTTAAT
>DATMYJ010000007.1:0-2233 GCA_035561015.1 Desulfitobacteriaceae bacterium
CTATAAAAAAGCATTATTGAAAGAAATTAATCTGGTATGTAAAAATATGGCAGATAAAAAACAAGTAACCAGCCTATATTTTGGTGGGGGAACGCCTGCCCTGATGTTAAATGACCTGCAAGATATTATCGAAAGTTTGAAGAAATATTTTACGATCACAGGTGGAATAGGGGTGGAGCTTCATCCGCAGGATATTACCGAAGAATCCCTGCAGAAATTAAAATCATCCGGGATAACAATGGTGAGCATCGGAATTCAGTCATTTAATGAAAATTGCCTTCATAAATTAGGAAGAAGCAGCGACTTCTTCAGTGAAAAGCTGCAGCTTATCAGAAATTACTGTTTCGATGTTGTAGATGTAGATTTAATATTTGCGATTCCGGGACAAACAAAGGAAATATTGGCAAATGATATCAGAACAGCCTTTGAGCAGGGAGCAACACAAATATCGACTTATCCCTTTATCGACTTTACCTTTGCGGACAATAAATATAAGCCAATGCCTGAAAAAATAAAGAAGAATATGCTGAAAATGCTTACTGCATACTGCCACAGAATCAATATCGACAGGACCTCTGTCTGGACTTTTGCCCAATATGGTACAGAGAAATATTCCTCAGTCACACGCGATACCTTTTTAGGTTTTGGTGTATCAGCAACAACGCTTCTGAAGAACAGCTTCAAAATCAACACTTTTTCCATAGAGAACTACATCGAGAGGATAAATGCTGATTCCCTGCCAACCTCTCTGACCCTATATTTTACGAAAAGGCAGAGAGCTGTTTATTACTTGTTCTGGAGTGCCTATTCAATGAAAATCAACCAGGATAAATTTGAAAAGATAATCGGCACACCTTTAAACAAAATGTTTGGCTTTGAATTATTTATGGCACAGAAATTAGGATTAATCCGAAAAAATGGCTATATCTACGAGCTTACTGATAAAGCAGCATATCTTTACCACTATATAGAGCAGGTTTATACAACAGCCTATATTGATAAGATGTGGAATGTATCAAGAAAACAAGCATTTCCGGATCGAATTATTTTATATTAGAAAGAAGTTGCATATGGAAAAGAATAATAGGCTCTCCAAAAATGTCATTATTTTGGGGCTGGTTAGTTTTTTCAATGATCTTGCATCAGAAATGGTTTATCCTATCGTTCCCGTTTTTCTTACTGCAGTTTTAGGAGCCCCGGTTGCCTTGGTTGGACTAATAGAAGGCATTGCAGAATCTACCGCCAGCCTACTTAAGGTTTTTTCTGGCTGGCTCTCAGACAGGGCCCAAAAGAGAAAGATTTTTGCTGTTTATGGTTACTCCTTCTCAACCATTTCCAAAATAATTATTGGTATAGCTCTAAGCTGGCCACTGGTTCTTCTTGGCAGATTTATAGATCGTTTTGGTAAAGGTATCAGAACTTCAGCCCGGGATGCCTTGATTACGGAAAGTGCAACTCCGGAAACAATGGGTAAGGCCTTCGGTTTTCATCGCGCCCTGGATACCGCCGGAGCCGTTTTTGGTCCACTAGCGGCTATATTGTTGATAGATTATTTTGGCAGCAATAACCTGAGGCCGATATTTTATATTGCCTTTATCCCTGGAGCTCTTGGGGTCTTACTGCTGCTTTTATTGGTAAAAGAAAAACCTGTTACTGCTAAAATCAATCTGCCCCAGTTTAAGTTAGCAAATCTGACTCCAGCTTATAAAACATTTCTCTTGGTCAGTGCCATATTTGCTTTAGGGAACAGTTCGGATGCCTTTTTAATCTTGCGGGCGCAATCTTTAGGTTTGTCTACCACTTTAACAGTCTTGGCCTATGTGGTATTCAACCTGGTTTATTCATTACTGTCATATTCTGCAGGAGCTTTAAGCGACAAAATCGGTGCAAGGAAAATACTCATTTGGAGCTTTTTCCTGTTTGCCCTGACTTATCTGTTATTCGGAATCAATCAATTGACGACTTGGATTTGGTTCTTGTTTGCTCTTTACGGCGTTTATATGGCTTTTACCGAGGGTATTAGTAAAGCCTATATTACTCAGATTGCCAGTCGCGAAGTAATTGCAACGTCTTTCGGGGCTTACCAGACGATCATTGGTATCTGCACGTTCTTTTCCTCCTTAATTGCCGGTATCTTGTGGACCTGGGTAAATCCTGGCGCTCCATTCATATTTGGGGCAATTTTAGCAATTGTATCAGGCCTAATATTTATGCTTTCAGGAAGGAATAAATA
>DATMYJ010000008.1:0-11562 GCA_035561015.1 Desulfitobacteriaceae bacterium
AATATTATCACCGGCCTGAGCCTGATCAAGCAGCTTGCGGAACATTTCCACACCGGTACAAACGGTTTTGCGGGGCTGGTCATTCAAACCAACAATTTCGACTTCATCCCCTACTTTAATAACACCGCGTTCTACCCGTCCAGTAGCAACCGTGCCCCGGCCGGTAATTGTAAATACGTCTTCCACCGGCATCAGGAAAGGTTTATCTGTATCCCGTTCTGGTGTAGGTATATAGGAATCGACAGCGTCCATCAGTTTCCAGATGCCACCGCACCATTCACATTCACGTTTACCACAGCCACATTCCAGAGCCTTAAGAGCAGAACCAGAAATAATGGGGATATCGTCACCGGGGAATTCATAGTAACTGAGAAGTTCACGAACTTCCATTTCAACCAGTTCCATTAATTCCGGATCATCAACCATATCAGCTTTATTGAGGAAGATAACCAGATAATTAACACCAACCTGACGGGCTAAGAGGATGTGCTCCCGGGTTTGGGGCATCGGGCCGTCAGCAGCAGACACAACCAGGATAGCTCCGTCCATTTGAGCAGCACCGGTAATCATATTCTTGATATAGTCGGCGTGGCCAGGACAGTCCACGTGAGCATAGTGACGAGTTTCGGTCTCGTATTCCACGTGCGCTGTAGAAATAGTAATGCCACGTTCGCGCTCTTCAGGAGCCTTATCAATTTGGTCAAAGGCTGTAGCGACTGCTCCGCCAACCTTTGAAAGCACCAGGGTGATAGCTGCAGTAAGGGTGGTCTTGCCATGGTCTACGTGTCCAATCGTTCCGACGTTTACGTGGGGTTTAGTACGCTCATATTTTTGTTTAGCCATGTTTTTTTCACTCCTTCAAATAATTTAAACTTGGCAACAATCCTTAATTGGAAAGGTTATATTGGACGTCAGGACCCTTGGCCCTGTCGTTTAGCGATAATGCCTTCAGCAATATTTTTAGGCACTTCTTCATAATGGTCAAACTGCATGGAATGAACTCCTCGTCCCTGGGTATTGGATCGCAGGTCTGTAGCATAACCGAACATTTCGGACAAAGGCACATACCCCCGCACAACCTGAGCCCCGGAACGTATTTCCAGACCCTCAATCCTGCCACGGCGGGAGTTGATATCGCCGATAACATCTCCCATATATTCCTCAGGTACTGTTACCTCCACCTTCATAACCGGTTCCAAAATCACAGGATCTGCCTTAAGAGCCCCTGCTTTGAAGGCCATAGAACCGGCAATTTTAAAAGCCATTTCCGATGAATCCACATCATGATATGAACCCTCAAAAACAGTAGCCCGAAGATCCAGAACGGGATAACCGGCCAAGATTCCATTTTGCATAGCTTCCTGGATTCCGGCCCCAATCGGATTAATATATTCCTTGGGAATAACTCCACCCACAACCTTATTAACGAACTCAAAGCCACTGCCGGGTTCGAGAGGTGTAAGTTCAATCCAGCAATGGCCATACTGGCCTCGACCACCGGACTGTCGGACAAATTTTCCTTCGGCTTTAACTGTTTTGCGGATAGTCTCCTTGTAAGCCACCTGAGGACGGCCGACATTGCAATCCGCTTTGAATTCCCGCTGCAGGCGGTCGACGATGATTTCCAGGTGGAGTTCTCCCATCCCTCGAATAATCGTTTGCCCGGTTTCGGGATCGGTATGCATCTTAAAAGTTGGATCTTCTTCAGCCAGACGGGCTAACCCGATACCCATTTTTTCCTGGTCTGCTTTTGTTTTCGGTTCAATAGCAACAGAAATTACCGGTTCCGGAAAAATCATCGATTCCAGAACAATCGGGGCCTTTTCGTCACATAATGTATCGCCTGTCGTCGTATCCTTTAACCCAACTGCTGCTGCAATATCACCGGAACGCACTTCGGCGATCTCTTCGCGGTGATTGGCATGCATCTGCAATATTCTTCCGATACGCTCCCGTTTGCCTTTCGTCGAGTTGTAGACATAGGAACCCGAATTCAGCACCCCTGAATATACCCGGAAAAAGGCCAGCTTACCAACATAAGGGTCAGCCATAATCTTGAAGGCCAAGGCAGAGAAAGGCTGCTCGTCATCTGCCGAGCGGATAACTTCGGCCTCTGTCTCCAGATGTATGCCTTTGATCGGAGGTACATCAAGCGGAGAAGGCATATAGTCTACAACGGCGTCCAGAAGTGGTTGAACTCCTTTATTTTTAAAGGCCGAACCGCATAAGACAGCAATAAACTTATTAGCTATGGTTCCGCGGCGGATACCTTCTCTAATTTCTTGTTCTGTGAGTTCTTCACCCTCAAGGTATTTCAGCATCAGTTCTTCACTGGTTTCAGCCACAGCCTCCACTAGCTTCTCGTGATATTCTGCAGCCAGCTCAAGCAAATCACCGGGAATTTCAGCAATGTCACTGGTGGTGCCCAAGTCATCCGTATATATAGTTGATTTCATGGCTACCAAATCTACAATGCCCCGGAAGTTCTCTTCAACTCCGATCGGCAGCTGGATTGGAACAGGATTGGCACCTAACCGGTCTGCAATCATAGAAACTCCCCTGAAGAAATCAGCACCCATCCTATCCATTTTGTTGATAAAAGCGATCCGCGGGACTCCATATTTATCCGCCTGCCGCCATACCGTTTCGGACTGGGGCTCAACACCGCCTACTGAACAAAAAACAGCAACAGCACCATCCAACACTCTGAGAGAGCGCTCAACTTCAACAGTGAAGTCAACGTGCCCTGGCGTGTCGATAATATTGATACGGTGATCTCTCCATTGACAGGTCGTGGCTGCGGAAGTAATCGTAATACCGCGCTCCTGTTCCTGAACCATCCAGTCCATCGTAGCAGCACCATCATGAACTTCTCCGATTTTATGCACTCGACCCGTGTAGAAAAGAATCCTTTCGGTTGTAGTTGTCTTTCCAGCATCGATATGAGCCATAATGCCAATATTCCGGGTTCTTTCTAATGATATTTGCCTCGCCATTGATAAACTCCTTTTTTGTTAAACTTGCTCTTGCCGCCAGATTACCAGCGATAATGCGCAAATGCTCTGTTAGCTTCAGCCATTTTATGTGTTTCTTCCTTTTTCTTGATGGATCCGCCTGTATTATTGGCCGCATCCATAAGTTCTCCGGCAACTTTTTCCTGCATTGTTTTTTCGCTGCGTTTGCGAGAGAAATTTACCAACCAGCGCAGACCTAAAGTCTGACGGCGATCGGCACGCACCTCGATCGGCACCTGATAGTTAGCTCCGCCGACCCGGCGGGCCTTTACTTCCAGGACCGGCATCACATTTTTCAGTGCGGTCTCAAAGACCTCAATGGGGTCCTTGCCGCTCTTCTCCTGAATGATAGCAAAAGCACTGTATGTGATCTTTTCCGCAACACCCTTTTTACCATCCAGCATAAGCTGATTAACAAACTTCGTAACAGTTTTATTCCGGTAAATGGGATCAGGCAAAATATCTCTTTTAGCAATATACCCTTTACGTGGCAAATAGTTTCCCCCCTTTGCGCAATAATTCGATCATATTTATTTCTTGGGACGTTTTGCGCCATATTTTGAACGGCATTGATTACGGTTTTGAACCCCTGTTGTATCTAAAGCACCTCGAACGATGTGATAACGTACTCCAGGGAGATCCTTGACACGCCCTCCACGAACAAGTACCACGGAGTGCTCCTGCAGATTGTGGCCAATTCCCGGTATATATGAAGTTACCTCCATCGAGTTGGTTAAACGGACACGGGCAACCTTACGCAAAGCCGAATTCGGTTTTTTAGGCGTTGTGGTATAAACCCTGGTGCATACTCCCCGTTTCTGGGGTGAACCTCCCGAGGGAAATTGCTGACGTTTAAGGGAATTATAGCCCCATTGCAAAGCCGGAGCTGTTGATTTTTTTTCAATTACGGCACGACCCTTACGAACTAATTGACTGATTGTCGGCATATCTACACCTCCTTCCTCAAATATTCAAAACAAGGAATTGCTGACTTCAGCATAGGGTCAGCAATTCCTATTTTTACAAACAAGTTACTTGACCAACCTGGAAACCGCCCTGTTACTCAGAGATAATAGCTGCCACCGCTGCTCCCACCTGAATATTACAGGCTTTACCCAGCTCCTGCATGGTAGAAACACGAATAATCTCAACCTTTTGCCTCTGACCCAATTCTATAATTGGCCGAGTAACATGGGCATCAGCATCTTCGGCTATAAAAATACATTTGACAGACCCTTTTTCCATAGCCCTCAGGGTTTGCTTAACCCCTACAGTCTTTTGTTTAGCGTGTTTCAAGGTTTCATCAAGCATGATGCTTTCCCCCATTAAACCTGAAAATTACTATAACATAGTATCATTGACGCTTATAGCTGTCAAGGCAAGGTGTCAGAAGTTCGAACCTCATTATTCTGCTTCCGTGATTTTGATATTGCGATAGCGAGACATGCCCGTACCAGCAGGTATCAGCTTACCGATGATCACATTTTCCTTCAGTCCCAGCAAAGGATCAACTTTACCTTTTATAGCTGCTTCAGTCAGGACACGGGTAGTTTCCTGGAAAGATGCTGCCGACAGGAAGGAATCAGTTGCCAGCGAGGCTTTGGTTATCCCCATCAGAACCGGATGGGCTACTGCAGGTTCGCCGCCCACTTCGATGGTCTGGGCATTTTTCTCCTGGAATTCAAAGACATCCACCAAACCACCGGGCAGGAATCCTTCCACATCGCCAGCTTCGTCAACCTTGACTTTCCGCAGCATTTGGCGAACCATAACTTCAATGTGTTTGTCATTAATATCTACGCCCTGAAGGCGATAAACTTTCTGTACCTCAGCCAGCAGGTAGACCTGAACACCGCGCATGCCCTTGACTTTCAGCATATCATGAGGATTGACGCTTCCTTCAGTCAATTCATCACCAGCCAAAACATCCACACCATCTCTGACCTTCAGGCGGGAGCCAAAGGGGATCTGATAAGTCGTCCGCTCCTCATTCTCCCCAACTAATTCCACTTCGCGGCGGCCTTTTACTTCCCTGATAGCAGCCGTTCCGTTAATTTCGGCGATAATTGCCTGGCCTTTGGGTTTTCTGGCCTCAAACAGCTCTTCAACCCTGGGCAAACCCTGGGTAATGTCATCGCCGGCGACGCCTCCGGTATGGAAAGTCCGCATGGTCAGCTGGGTGCCGGGCTCTCCGATAGACTGTGCAGCAATAATTCCTACTGCTTCACCCAGTTCAACCTGACGTCCGGTAGCCAGATTGCGCCCGTAACATTTGATACAGACCCCATGTCTGGTCTTACAGGTCAGTACGGACCGGATAACCGCCGTATCATAGACCGCTGCGATCTCCACAGCCTGTTCTTCCGTAATCTCATGATCCTTGGTCGCCAGTAGTTCTCCCGTTTCAGGATGTTTTAGATCTTCCAGCAGGAAACGGCCTACGAGACGTTCTTCCAGCTTCTCAATAATTTCCGGACCATCCTTAACATTATCAACCAGGATCCCGGTCATTGTCTGACAATCTTCGCTGCGAACTATAACATCCTGAGAAACATCCACCAGACGTCTGGTCAGGTAACCCGAGTCAGCTGTCCGCAGGGCAGTATCGGCCAAACCTTTCCTGGCACCGTGGGAAGAGATAAAGTACTCCAGCACTGTAAGTCCTTCCCGGAAATTAGCTTTGATCGGCAGCTCAATAGTCCGGCCGGATGGATCTGCCATAAGGCCACGCATCCCTGCCAGCTGTCGTAACTGCTGGATATTACCACGCGCCCCTGAGGTAGCCATCATATAAACCGGATTAAATTTGTTCAGATTACTCATTAAGGCTTTTGTTACTTTATCGGTAGCTCTAGTCCAGGTATCTATAACCAGGTTGTAACGTTCTTCATCTGTTATCAGGCCGCGACGGAATTGTTGTTCGGTTTTAGCCACCATGCCATCGGCTTCCTTGAGGATGTGGGCCTTTTCCTCCGGAACCTGGATATCAGCCAAACCAACAGTAATACCGGCCTTGGTGGAAAACTTGAATCCCAGGGCCTTGATGCCGTCCAGCAGAGAGGCGGTCTCCGCATATCCGCCCAAGCGGTAAGTTTTGGCTACAATATTGCCCAAGGTCTTTTTGCTGGCTACTTCATTTACATAACCCACCACCGGGGGAATAACCGTGTTGAAGATAAGCCTGCCCACAGTTGTTTCCATAAGTTCACCATTATGGCGGACCTTTATCCTGGCCTGCAAATGAACATTGCCGGAATCATAAGCCAGGGTTGCTTCATCGATATCTTTAAAAATTTTGCCTTCGCCAAAAGCGCCCTGGCGTTCCATGGTTAAATAGTAGGATCCCAAAACCATGTCCTGAGTAGGCGAGGCCACCGGCCGACCATCCTTGGGATTAAGGATATTATGAGCTGAAAGCATCAAGAGGCGGGCTTCAGCCTGAGCTTCAGCCGAAAGCGGAACATGAACAGCCATCTGGTCGCCGTCAAAGTCGGCATTATAAGCTGTACAGACCAAAGGATGGATCTGCAAAGCTTTTCCTTCGACAAGGACAGGTTCGAAGGCCTGAATACCCAGACGATGCAGGGTCGGAGCCCGGTTCAGCAATACCGGGTGATCGGAAATAACTTCTTCTAATACATCCCAAACCTCCGGCCGTACCCGTTCCACCATCCGTTTGGCACTCTTGATATTATGAGCATGCCCTTCATTGACGAGTTTTTTCATAACAAAAGGCTTAAATAATTCCAAAGCCATTTCTTTGGGCAAGCCGCACTGGTGCAGTTTAAGATTAGGGCCAACCACAATTACCGAACGTCCGGAATAATCAACCCTTTTTCCCAACAAATTTTGGCGGAAACGGCCTTGTTTTCCCTTCAGCATGTCACTCAGTGATTTCAATGGCCGGTTTCCCGGACCGGTCACCGGTCTCCCCCGCCGCCCGTTATCAATCAGAGCATCTACTGCTTCCTGCAGCATTCGTTTTTCATTGCGCACAATGATATCAGGAGCGCCGAGATCCAGGAGACGTTTTAAACGATTATTCCGGTTGATTACCCGGCGGTAGAGATCATTAAGATCAGAAGTAGCAAATCGGCCTCCGTCCAACTGTACCATCGGCCGCAGTTCCGGAGGAATGACCGGTACAACATCCAGGATCATCCAGTTGGGAATATTGCCGGACTGCTTGAAGGCCTCTACCACTTCCAGTCGGCGAATAGCCCGGATTTTTCTTTGACCGGACACTTCCTTCAGTTCTATCCGCAGTTCATCGTTAAGTTTATCCAGATCCAGCTCATCAAGCAGCTCTTTTATAGCTTCCGCTCCCATACCGGCCCGGAAGCGATTTTCATATTTTTCCCGGTATTCCCGGTATTCTGTTTCACTCAAGAGCTGTTTTTTCATTAAAGAAGTATCCCCGGGATCAGTAACAATATAAGAAACGAAATAAAGCACCTTTTCCAAAGCCCGGGGCGACATATCCAGGACAAGTCCCATCCGGCTGGGTATTCCTTTAAAATACCAAATATGGGAAACAGGGGCGGCAAGTTCGATATGTCCCATCCGCTCCCTGCGGACTTTGGAACGCGTCACTTCCACGCCGCAACGGTCACAAATGATCCCTTTATAACGAACCCTTTTATATTTGCCGCAATGACACTCCCAATCACGGGTCGGACCAAAAATCTTTTCACAGAATAATCCTTCCCGTTCCGGCTTGAGAGTTCGATAGTTGATGGTTTCGGGCTTTTTGACTTCTCCAAAAGACCACTCTCGAATCATTACCGGAGAGGCAATACCAATACGCATACGGTCAAAGTTGTTGACGTCCAGCAAGAGTCTCTCTCCTTTCGCCTGCGGGATTATTCATGGGACAATAAATCATCTTCAACAAGCACTTCTTCTTCCTCATCTAACTGATAATCTTCTACAGCCGCATCTTCCTCATCCTGATAATCTTCCACAGCCGCAGAAATATCAGCAATTGCCACTTGTGGCAACGGTTCTTCATGAAGATCGATTCCCAGTTCCTTAGCAGTAGCGGTTATATCTTCGTCAATCTCTCTGATTTCAATTTCCTTGTCATCTTCAGAAAGCACCTGAACATTTAAACATAAACTCTGCAGTTCCTTGATCAGGACTTTGAACGATTCCGGCACACCCGGTTCAGGAATATTTTCACCCTTAACAATAGCTTCATAGGTTTTTACCCGTCCCACAACATCATCAGACTTGACTGTCAGAATCTCCTGCAGGGTATAGGCCGCACCATAAGCTTCCAGGGCCCAGACCTCCATTTCGCCAAAACGCTGTCCGCCAAACTGAGCCTTGCCGCCCAAAGGCTGCTGGGTTACCAGGGAATAGGGACCTGTGGAGCGGGCATGGATCTTGTCATCAACAAGATGATGCAGTTTCAAAACATACATATATCCCACAGTGATTTCGCTGTCGAAGGATTCTCCCGTTCGTCCGTCATAAAGCACAGTCTTACCGTTTGCAGGCAGGAAGGCTTTCTCCAGAGTTTCAAAAACATCATTTTCCCGGGCCCCGTCAAAGACAGGAGTAGCGATACGGATACCCAAAGATTTGGCAGCCCAACCCAAATGGGTTTCCAGAACCTGCCCGATATTCATTCTTGAGGGAACACCCAGAGGGTTGAGAACAATCTCGATGGGCGTACCATCAGGCATAAAGGGCATATCTTCCTGGCGCATAATACGAGAAATAACACCTTTATTGCCGTGACGACCGGCCATTTTGTCGCCAACAGAGATTTTACGTTTTTGAGCAATATAGACACGCACGAGTTCATTGACTCCCGGGGCTAATTCATCCCCGTTTTCGCGGGTAAAGACCTTGACATCAACAATCTTACCGGACTCGCCATGCGGTACCCGCAAAGAGGTATCCCGCACTTCTCTGGCTTTTTCGCCAAAAATAGCCCGCAACAGGCGTTCTTCAGCTGTCAACTCTGTCTCACCTTTTGGTGTTACCTTGCCGACCAAAATATCCCCAGAGCGCACTTCAGCACCTATGCGGATAATCCCCCGTTCGTCCAGATCCTTGAGGACATCTTCCCCTACATTGGGAATATCCCGGGTGATTTCCTCAGGACCAAGCTTGGTATCCCGAGCATCAGATTCGTATTCTTCGATGTGAATCGAAGTATAATAATCCTCCCTGATCAGTTTCTCACTAATCAGGATAGCATCCTCGTAGTTATATCCTTCCCAAGTCATAAAAGCAACTAAGACATTGCGTCCTAAGGCCAGTTCGCCATGATCGGTCGAAGGCCCGTCAGCAATGATTTGGCCTGACTCAACCAGTTCGCCTTTCTTCACAATCGGCCTTTGGTTAATACAGGTGCCCTGGTTGGAACGGGAATATTTTAAGAGTTTGTATCTTTTCAGAGTATCGTCATCATGACGGATAATAATCTGATCAGCAGTAGATCTTTCCACAATGCCGCCTTTTTTGGCTATAGCACAAACTCCGGAATCCTTGGCTGCCTTATATTCCATCCCTGTTCCTACATAGGGTGATTCGGTTCTTAATAAAGGCACTGCCTGACGCTGCATATTGGAACCCATTAAAGCCCGATTGGCATCATCATGTTCTAAAAACGGAATCAAGGCGGTAGCAATAGAAACCATTTGTTTGGGAGAAACGTCCATACAATCGATACGGTTGGGGGCAACTAAAACAAAATCCGGCCCATGCCTGGCATCGATTTTCTCACCCAAAAAGTTACCTTCACTATCGATCGGAGCATTAGCCTGAGCAACAATGAATTTTTCTTCCTCATCGGCCGTTAAATAGGTAATTTCATCGGTTACCCTGCCGGCTTCCTTATCAACAATCCGATAGGGAGCTTCAATAAAACCATACTCGTTAATACGGGCAAAAGTGCTCAAAGACCCGATCAGGCCAATGTTGGGACCTTCAGGAGTTTCGACCGGACACATCCGTCCGTAATGAGAAAAGTGAACATCCCGCACTTCAAACCCTGCCCGTTCCCGGCTGAGTCCCCCCGGCCCTAAAGCACTCAAACGACGCTTGTGGGTCAGTTCAGCCAGAGGATTAGTTTGGTCCATAAACTGGGACAGCTGGCTGCTGCCGAAAAATTCTTTAATAGCTGCCACAACTGGACGGATATTGATCAGGACCTGGGGAGTAATGACATCCACATCCTGGATCGTCATTCGTTCCCGGACAACCCGTTCCATCCGGGACAAGCCGATCCGGAATTGATTTTGCAGTAATTCCCCGACAGAGCGCAGTCGGCGATTGCCCAAATGATCGATATCATCCTTATGGCCTTCTCCGCTCATTAAAAACAACATATGCTGCATACTGGCTATAATATCTTCTCTGGTAAGATAACGGATATCTGTAGAGATATTTAAATTGAGTTTTTTGTTTAATTTATAACGTCCGACCTTGGCCAGATCATAACGTTTGGCATCAAAAAACAAGGCTTCCAATAAAGAACGGGCACTGTCCACAGTGGGCGGTTCTCCTGGACGCAGACGCTTGTAGATTTCTACCAAAGCCTCTTCCACAGACTCGGAATTGTCTCTTTCCAGGGTAATTTTCACATATTCGTTGTCATTGAATAATTCCAGGATTTCCCCATTGGAGGCATACCCTAATGCTCTGATCAGAACTGTGGCCGGCAATTTGCGCGTTCTGTCAACCCGAACAAACAAATTGTCATTGAGATCACTTTCAAATTCCAGCCAGGCACCCCGATTAGGAATAATTGTTGCCCCATAAAGTTTTTTACCGCTGGGATCGGTACTTTCATTGTAATAAACCCCCGGCGACCGGACAAGCTGACTGACAATAACCCTTTCAGCACCGTTGATAATAAAAGTCCCTTTATCGGTCATAAGCGGGAAGTCGCCCATAAATACTTCCTGTTCCTTGACTTCACCTGTCTCTTTGTTAATGAGACGAACTTTGACCCGTAAAGGTGCTGCAAAAGTTACATCACGTTCCTTGCACTCCTCCACCTCATACTTGGGATCACCCAAATTATAGTCGATAAATTCTAAAACCAGATTGCCTGTAAAATCCTGAATCGGGGAAATATCGCGAAACATTTCGCGCAGACCCTCTTCCAGAAACCAGCGGTAGGAATTCTGCTGGATTTCAATTAGATTTGGCATACCAAGAACTTCCCGGATTCTGGAATAACTCCAGCGTTCCTGTGTCCCAACCTTAATAGGATAGAACATTATTGCTTCACCCCTCAAGTATAGTTTCCTCTCCTCGAGGTAAAAATATCCAACATAAACAGCCAAAAGCAAGGCCTTTTCGCAAAACCTCGCTTCTTTAGTCTATGGAGCTCTCATCGAGATGCACACACTCAAATTATTATCTCCCCCGTACCTCTGCCTTAGGTAAAAACACCTGCCAAGGTGCCTCAATTGGTTATTTACGGCAGATTATTTCACGGTAACAATTACTAAGTATATCAAGCATGTTTTTAGAAGTCAAGAAGAACATAGCTGCTGCAGTACAATAAAAAACAGGCTATTTACGC
>DATMYJ010000009.1:0-2106 GCA_035561015.1 Desulfitobacteriaceae bacterium
GAAGAGAGAAGATCAAACAACCAGTGAGAAAGAAAAAATCGCCTTTATTTTTGAAATGGAAACAGAATCTGCTTCCGTTTCTGCAGAAACAGAAATGGTAGAAACAGAAATTATAGAAACAGAATCTGCAGAGAAGGAATCTGAAGAAACAAAAGCTGAAGAAACAAAAGCTGAAGAAATTCTGACTATTAATGAAGATTTAACCATTGATGAAGTGCTGGCCCTTGCCGAAGATACTGAAATGCCTCTTCAAATCAGAAGATCCTGGCAGTTGCCCAATACTAATTTTCTAGATGATTTGCCGCAGATCGAAGTTGCCCGGGAAATAGAATCCTCCGCGAAACTCGAAGAGGTTTTGCGTAATTTTGGTATAGATACCAAAGTTATTAGAGTGACCAAAGGACCAGTAATTACCAGATACGAACTTTCTCCTGCCCCAGGTGTCAAGATCAGTCGTATTGTAAATCTGGCAGATGATATTGCCTTGGGGTTAGCTGCCAGAGATGTCCGGATAGAAGCACCGATACCAGGCAAATCAGCAGTTGGCATTGAGGTTCCTAATAAGATCCCCCGGGCTGTATCATTCAGAGAAGTGATAGAAACACCTGTCTACGATCAGAAAAATTCAAAATTGAAATTTGCTTTAGGAAAGGATATTGCTGATCAACCGGTAATTGCTGATCTTTCCCAAATGCCTCATCTTCTGGTTGCAGGGGCTACGGGATCTGGTAAAAGTGTTTGTATTACAGCTATCATTAATTCTTTGCTTTTTAATGCTACTCCTGATGAGGTCAAGTTTTTATTCATCGATCCTAAAATGGTGGAGTTAAATCAATACAATGGAATTCCTCATCTACTGGCTCCTGTAGTTACAGATCCCAAAAAAGCTGCAGCTGCCTTAAAATGGATTGTTAAGGAAATGGAAACCCGTTATGAACTTTTTGCTGCTGCGGGTGTACGGGACATCGAACGTTACAATAAAATTGAAAAGACAGGAAACAATGAAGAAAATGCTCTTTTGCTGCCCTGGATCGTTGTTATTATTGATGAGCTGGCGGACCTGATGTTGGTTGCTGCTGGACAGGTGGAGGAGGCTATCTGCCGTTTAGCCCAAATGGCCCGGGCTGCGGGTATCCACTTAGTTATCGCTACTCAACGTCCCTCGGTGGATGTTATCACAGGGATAATCAAAGCCAATATACCCAGTCGGATATCATTCGCGGTGACCTCCTCAATTGACTCTCGAACAATACTGGATACGACTGGTGCTGAAAAATTGTTGGGAAAAGGTGATATGTTATATTCGCCGCAAGGGATTAATAAACCGCAGCGGGTACAAGGTTGTCTGGTGAATGATGAGGAAGTACAACGAGTTATTACCTATTGGAAATCACAGGGAAGGCCGGAATACCTGGATCCAGAATATCTTTTTGCTGAAAACAGAACCGAGGAATCCGGAGGCACTGAGGATAGTCTCTTTATAAATGCCGGCTCACTTATTATTAACTCTGGTATTGCCTCAGTTTCTTACCTGCAAAGGCGGCTAAAGCTTGGTTATGCTCGCGCCGCCCGTTTAATGGATATGTTAGAGGAAAACGGTATTGTAGGTTCTTATGAGGGCAGCAAACCCAGGCAGATACTTTTAAGCCTCGATGAATTCAAGGAAAGATTTGGTAATTAGTTTTCCGGGTTGAAGCAAAAATTTGCCTTCAATAAAAGGGAGTATATATGTGCCTGTATATTTTTGCCTATAATACTCATCCCATTTATCGACTTATTATGGCCTCCAATAGAGACGAGTTCTACGACAGGCCAACTGAAAAAGCTTATTTTTGGCCGTCTGCCCCCTCTGTTTTGGCTGGCAGGGATTTGGAAATGGGCGGAACCTGGATGGGTATTACCAAAACAGGACGTTTTGCAGCTCTGACAAATTATCGTGATTCCTCCCCCCAGGTTATTAATGCGAACTCACGTGGGACACTAGTCAGTAACTATCTGATTAGTGATAAAACTCCCCAGGAATACATGGCCGATGTCATAAATTCTCGGGCTGGTTATAATGGGTTTAACTTATTAGCTGCTGATTTATCAAAGATATTATATTAC
>DATMYJ010000010.1:0-2072 GCA_035561015.1 Desulfitobacteriaceae bacterium
GTAGCAGTTATAGGAATGTGTGTCAAGGAAGTTTCAACAATTTTATGAAGTTATATTTTTACAACTTCCATTAGAAAGGAAAGGGTATTATGAAAAAGTTTGCTGACAAAGTAAAAGAAGCTCGCGAGATGCTGGACTTGAGCCAGTCAGCACTGGGAGCGAAGATTGGGGTGTCTCAGCGTTCCATTACAGCTTACGAAACAGGCGCCGCCAAACCTCGGGGCGGTACAGCGCGAAAACTCGCTCGTGCTTTAAATGTTTCTCTTGATTATCTTCTCGACGACGATATTGACGATCCTAAAAGTGGGATTGAAAAAGACCCTTATCTGGCGAATATACGCGAGACTTATGGTGCTCGCGCCGAAAATGAGGCCAGGGTTCTTCTTGATAAGAATCTGGCTCTCTTCGCCGGCGGTACGCTATCCCAAGAAGCCAAGGATGCCTTCTTCGATGCGGTTATGACAGCCTATGTTACCTGTAAAGAAGAGGCTCGTAAAACCTACGGCAGGAAGAAAAAGGAAGAATAATATAAAAAAGCCGCCCTCTTAAGGCGGCGAGCAGTATTACTGTTCTTATTCGTCTGCATAACGGATTATGAGATTAGTAGAGTTGACGGAAAAAAACCGTCATCTCAGCGAGGATGTTGCTCTATGTCTATTGAATTTATCTCCAGAGAAGTTAAAAGAATACAGAATAAATTTGCCGAGAAAGATCCCCAGGCTCTCTGCCACGCCCTGAAGATCTCTCAGATATTTAAGCCGATGGGCACAGGAGCCGAGGCTTGTAAAGGGTTCTATATTCAGCAGTCCAAAAAGCAGGCGATTGTGATCAACAGCGATTTACCCGAGGAACTTCAGCGCATTATCCTGATGCATGAAATCGGACATGCCATCCTGCACCGGAAATTATCCAGCGTAAAAGCGTTTCATGATTTTACCCTTTTTGACGAAGTCTCTATTTATGAATATGAGGCTAATATTTTTGCTGCTGATTACCTTTTAGCCGATGATGAGGTACTCAACCTCCTGAATGATGATCTTTTCTTCTTCGGAGCGGCAAGTCGCCTGAATGTCCCGGCGGAACTACTGGACTTCAAATTCCGGGTCCTGAAACGCAAAGGCTACAAGATCATTGACCCACCGATCATATCGAACTCCGATTTCCTCAAGAAAGTTTAGGAAACGGGTGATAGTAATGGCTGATCAAAAAGTATATGTAGAAGTGGTCGCTGTTTTTGCTTGTGACGGTAAATTGCTGCCAAGGTCTCTCACCTGGGAAGATGGGCGCCAATATCTTATCGACCGCGTGGTATCGATTTCTCCGGCAGCCGCTATGAAAGCTGGCGGTCAGGGTGACCGTTACACTGTCCGTGTCCAGGGTAAGGATAAATATCTCTTTTTTGAGCGCAATGCCAGTAGCGGGGGCAATAACATCGGCAGATGGTTTGTGGAACGGCGATAAATAGTTTTGTGAGGGTAAACACATGCGGGTAAAGTCAGCGGTCGACCCATGGATTAATATTGTCATATATTTGACCATAGCAATTATCCTGGCCAGCACAGCGATGGTGCCTAAAGAGGTTATTCTTATTGCTTTAATAATTGCTTTGCCGACGACGGCTTTAATTATGTGGATCTACTTTGGGACCTACTATGAATTTCGTGAAAACTACCTCTATTGCAAAAGCGGACCGTTTTTTGAAAAAATACCGTATGATAAAATTAAGTCAGCCAGACTCAGTCAAAATATACTATCCTCCATGGCGCTGTCGTCAAAACGGATAGAAATAAGGCAGCACGGTAAGGGATACATACTTGGTACAACCATGATCTCTCCCATAAACCGTGAGGAGTTTTTGGCGCAGCTTATAAAAAAATGCAGATATATTGATCAAAATAATTAGCAGGGTAGATAATTTGGCTTGTAACAAAGAGAGAAATAGTCAGGAGGAATCCACATGATTATACAACTAGAATGGAAAGAAAAAGGCTATTGGGTTGAATGCTCTGAAAATGAAGCAGTAAATAATGTTTTTCCCTATTTAGATGATCAAATGATCGATAGGAGTAGGA
>DATMYJ010000011.1:0-2650 GCA_035561015.1 Desulfitobacteriaceae bacterium
GCTTTTGCATATTGGTATATTTTCCTTCTCCATGTATAATAGTTGATAATAACTATGGAGGAGGACAGCCTTATGACAGAACAAAAATTACAACAACGTTCTGAAATACCCGGGGTCTATAAATGGCGTCTGGAAGATATTTTCAGCAGTAATGAGAAATGGGAAGAAGAATTTTCGCAGCTGGAAAGTTCGATTTCTGAAGACAACAAGTTCAGCGGATATCTGGGGGACAGTGCTGAGACCCTGGCAGCTTGTTTTGAATGGACGGATGAATTGCAGCAGAGGATCGAGGCTTTGTATTCCTATGCCCGGATGAGAAGGGATGAGGATAATCGTCTGACCATCTATCAGGCCATGAGCGACAGGGCAGAAATGTTATCTGTTAGAATTGCCAGTATGCTTTCCTTTGTTGTACCGGAAATATTGGCTTTGCCGGAGCAACGTATCGCAGAGTATATGGAGAACAGCAAAATGCGTTTTTATGCCCATATTATGGATAATATTGTACGCAAACGGAGCCATATTCTCAGTAAAGCTGAGGAAAAATTACTGACTGAAGCTGGAGAATTAGCGGCGGCACCTCAGACTATCTTTATCATGGCTAATAATGCCGACCTCAAATTTCCGCTGATAACTGCTGAAAATTCTCAAAAAGTAGAATTGACTAAGGGTAATTACATACAATTTCTGGAGAGTTCCGAGCGGCACGTCCGCCAGGAGGCCTATGAGGCCCTTTATCATACTTATCAGAAACAAAAAAATACCTGGGCGGCTACTCTTAATGCCAGTGTTAAGGCAGACGTCTTTTATGCCAGAACCCGGCGTTATCCCTCTGCTGTCGAATCCTCTTTGGATGACGATAAAGTACCATTGAAAGTTTACGATTCTTTAATTGCAACTGTACATGATTTTTTACCGGAGATGCATAGGTATATCAGCTTGCGAAAAAAAGTATTAGGTCTTGATAAACTTCAGATGTATGATATTTATGTACCTTTGGTGGCGGAGTCAAAAGTAGTAGTTAAATATGAAGAGGCTCAGAAAATGGTTAGCGGGGGACTTAAGCCTCTGGGCGAGGAATACGAAAGAATACTGGGGACGGCTTTTAAGTCCGGTTGGATCGATGTCTGCGAGAACGAAGGGAAAACAAGCGGAGCTTATTCCTGGGGAACCTATAAGGCCCATCCCTTTGTTCTGCTGAACCATCAGGATAACCTGAATTCTGCCTTTACCATTGCTCATGAAATGGGCCATGCTATGCACAGTTATTATTCTAATCGCACCCAGCCTCATATTTATTCCAGATATACTATCTTTGTAGCCGAAGTAGCCTCAACCCTCAATGAAGCCTTAGTCATGGAACATTTGCTGAATACTACCAGCGATCCAAAATTGTTAGCTTATTTGCTGAACCATTATCTGGAACAGTTCCGGGGAACGATTTTCAGGCAAACCATGTTTGCCGAATTTGAAAAAGAGATCCATGCTTTTGTGGAAAAAGGCGGCTCTCTGACGGCGGATTATCTTTCCCAATATTACCTGGATCTGAATGGCCGCTATTATGGCCAAGACGTGTTGCTTGATCAGGAAATAGCCCTGGAGTGGGCTAGAATTCCCCATTTTTATAATGCATTTTATGTTTATAAATATGCCACCGGTTTTTCGGCAGCGATAGCCTTGGCTAGGGGAATCTTAGACGAGGGAGCGCCGGCTGTAAAACGCTATCTGGAGTTTTTAGCCAGCGGCGGTTCGGATTATCCTATTGCACAATTGAAAAGAGCCGGGGTGGATATGGAAACTCCCCAGCCTGTCCGGGAGGCCCTGCAAGTATTCAGCAACTTAATTACTCGTTTGGAGCAGCTGCTTTAAGGGGCAGTGATACTGATTAATTTTTGAAAGCCAGGGTCACGGCGTACCGGATCAAAGTCATGTTCTTCGCGGGCCACTTCTTTGACTGCAGGATCAAGAGCAATGGCCTGTTCCAGGTACTCTATAACCTTGACGGCATTGCCTGCTCTGCCGTAAATACTGGCTATGCCGTAATAACTCCAGACATCTTTGCTATCAAGGCGAATGGCTTCCAGATAAGCAGCTATCGCGGGATCCCAGCGTCCGGCCAATTCATTGGCTAAGCCCAGATTAAAGTGACCGTAGACAAAATCCGGATTCAGGGCTAAGGCCTGGTTTATCAAGGCAATTCCTTCATCATATCTTCCCAGAAACGCATAAGTTGCACCTTTGGCATTTAAGGCCTGATAACAAAGTTTGTCCAGAGCCAGGGCTTTGTTAAAATAGGTCAGGGCTTCAGAAAGCTTGTGCTCATAATAAAGTTCTAATCCCTGCTGATAGAGTGCCAGGGCTTCTTGGTTAGCAGCCGGCGGCAGTTTTTCTGCAGGAGAACTGGCAGGGCTTTCTGCAAGAGACGAACTGGAGGGATTTACCTCAGACTGGGATAGTGACTCAGCTGGCTTCTGTTTGCCGGAAAAAGAAAATATTCCTGGATTGATCAAATAAATAACTGTCAGGCTTAAGACCGCAGCTAAGAGCAAGTAAATGCTCATCTTGCTGCTGATATATTTTTTACGGCTCAAATTTATCACTCTCCCTGGTTTTAGGCTAACTTTTGCATTCTTAATATAAATGATGTTGA
>DATMYJ010000012.1:0-12084 GCA_035561015.1 Desulfitobacteriaceae bacterium
GGACAGCCGGAATGGCTTCCCCTTGCTACTCACATGGCAATTAGAAAGTGCGATGTTATAATTGGCAGTTCCCGAGCACTGCAATCATTCCCTTATTTGAAAAAAGGCCAATATCATCTTACAGGGGATCTTGTTCAAAGCCTGCAATTGATAACCAAGTATCTGAAAGAAAAGGCTGTTGTCGGTGTTCTGGTTTCCGGCGATCCTGGATTTTTCAGTTTTTTGCCTGCTTTGCGCCGGGAATTCCCGGAAGAAAGCTTTACCGTTCATCCGGGAATCAGTTCTATGCAGTTTGCCTTTGCCAAAGCTGGGCTCTCTTGGAATGAGGCTTCCTTTATTAGTGTTCACGGCCGCAAGTTATCCTCGCTGCCCCGCTCAATTACCAAACCCCTGGCTGTTTTGACCGGAGGGGTCAATTCTCCCCAAAAAGTTGCCCGGCTTCTTTTGGAACGGGGCCTTAATCCTGCTATTTCTGTGGGCAATGCTCTAAGCTATCCGGAGGAAATCTGGGAAAACACCGATGCTGAACACCTGGCCAGAGATCATCAGCAGTTAGAGAATGCCATTCTCATTATTTATCCGATACCCCGCCAAAAATCCTGGCAGAGCAGCAGTCTGCGGATTGGCATACCTGATCGGGAGTTCATCCGGGGCGAAGTTCCGATGACTAAAGCGGAGATCAGGATTCAGGTTTTGGCGAAAGCCCAGATCTCAGCCACAGATATTGTACTGGATATAGGTGCTGGTACAGGAAGTATCAGTATTGAAGCTGCGGCACTGGCTAATGAAGGTATGGTTTATGCTGTCGAAAGCAACCCTGAAGCTCAACAACTTATTCTCAATAATCAGCGTAAATTTGCTGTCCCCAATCTGGAACTGATTGCCGGGGAAGCCCCGGATGTTTTCAGTGAGATACCCAAGGCAACCGTTTGTATTATCGGCGGCAGCAAAGGCCGTTTAGAAGAAATATTGCACCAGGTACCTTTGGTTAAAGGGGGCCGCCTGGTTATGACAGCTGTTACTCTGGAAACTGTTGCCAAAGGCCTGGAAGAGCTTAAAAAGCAGGAATACAAGAATATCGATGTTATCTCTATCCAGGCAGTACGCTGGACGGAAATCGGTCAACTGCACATGTCCCAAGCCCTGAACCAGGTATTTATTCTTTCTGCACGCAAAGGAGGTAAATCATGACCTTGACCTGGGGTAAATTCTACGGTGTGGGAGTGGGCCCGGGAGATTCCCGCCTCTTAACCTTAAGAGCTGTTGAAGTTCTGCAATCTGTTGATATCGTGGCCATCCCGAAGTCCAAATTAGAACGGGAAAGTGTGTCTTGGGAAATAGCCCGCCGACATTGCCATCAGAATGTCAAACTTCTCGAATTGGAAATGCCCATGACTGCTGATCGTGCTCTGCTCCATAAAGCCTGGCAGCAGGGAGCCGAGGCTATTTTGGCTGAATTGCAAAAGGGAAATTCCGTAGCTTTTATTACTTTGGGTGATGCTTCTCTTTACAGCACTTACAGTTACCTGTTAGATTATCTGCGTCCTGATCTTCCCGAAGAACAGATTGAGACCGTTCCTGGAATCACAGCCATGTCGGCAGCAGCAGCTCGGGTAAATATTCCCCTGGCTGTCGGTGATGAGCCGCTGCTGGTCCTGCCAAGTTCCGAAGGAATTGAAAACTATCTTGATTTTCCTAATCTGGTTTTAATGAAAGTCTCCCGCAATCTGCCCCGTTTGCTGGAGGTTCTGACAGATTCGGAAAGATTGTCTGTTTTGCTGACACGTCTCGGACAAGCAGGGGAAAAGATCTGCCGGCAACCAAAATTATCCGATATCAGTAGTGAAGAAAAAATTGACTATTTAAGCTTGCTTTTAGTTAAAAATAAGCCTGAGGGGGAAAAGTGATGGGAAAAGTAATTTTTGTAGGGGCCGGCCCTGGGGATCCTGAACTCATCACTGTTAAAGGATATAAAGCGCTGGAACAGGCTGACCGGGTCATTTATGCCGGGTCCCTGGTTAATCCGGAGCTTCTCAAAATCTGTAGTAATAATACTCCCGTTCATGACAGCGCTCACCTTACGCTGGAAGAAGTTTTGGATTTAATAAAGAAGGGAATAGCCGTTCAGGAAACAATAGTCCGCTTACACACAGGTGATCCTTCTATGTATGGAGCAATCCAGGAACAAATGGATGCCCTGGATAAACTAAATATCAGCTATTCGATTATTCCCGGGGTCAGCTCCGTTTTTGCAGCAGCCGCGGCAGTTCAACGCGAATTTACCCTGCCGGGAGTCAGTCAGACTCTTATCCTGACCCGTATGGCTGGACGTACACCTGTTCCGGTAAAAGAAAATTTAGCAGCTTTAGCCCAGCATCGGGCCAGTATGGCAATTTTCTTAAGTGTTCAGGAATTAGGTCAGGTTGTAGCTGATTTGCTCACAGGATATCCGGCCAGCACTCCCATTGCTGTTATCTATAAAGCCAGTTGGCCGGAAGAGCAAATTATTCGCGGAACTCTGGCTACTATTGCAGCACAAGTCTCCTCGGCCGGAGTGCGCAAAACTGCCCAAATCCTGGTCGGAGACTTTTTAAATACCACCTACGAGCGTTCCCGGCTCTATGACCCGGGATTTTCCCACGAATACCGGGCAGGGAAATAATTATGAAAATCGCTGTCATTGTCCTTACAGAACGGGGTAAAAAGACCGCCCTGAGATTAAGGGACTGTTTTGTCGTTAAGCCCGATTTATATCTCCATGAACATTGTCAGTCTGATGGCTTGGCTTTTTCCTTTAAGCATTTACGCCAACTCATGCCTTCGCTTTGGACCGGGTATTCGCTCCTGATTTTTATAATGGCTACTGGTATCGTTGTGCGTCAGATATCTCCTTATCTGGAAAATAAAGCTGTGGATCCAGCCGTCCTGGTACTTGATGACAATGGTCGTTTTATTATCCCGCTGCTCTCCGGTCATCTGGGCGGAGCCAACGCATGGGCCCGTTATTTAGCTCCTCTCTTACCGGCAGCGCCTGTAATAACTACAGCAACCGATGGAGCCGATCTCATTGCCCCCGACGAATATGCCCGCCGCTTCAACTGGAAAGTATGGCCTTTAAAAAATTTGCCCCAAATTAACCGTTTACTGCTGGAACGCGGTTATCTTACGGTCTGGACAGAATATCTTCTGGCAGAAAGCCATCCTTTAAAAAAGGATAGCAATTACCGTTTTTTGCCTGATCAAGAGCGCACTCGGGCTGATTTGATTATTACGGCTTTTTCCCCAACCACAGATTCTCAGCTATTTTTAATTCCGCCCTCTTTGGGGGCTGGGATCGGCTGCCGCAGGGGTATTGGAACAGAAACTGTTTTGCAGGCGGTTTCTCTGGCCCTGGAACAAGCCGGGGTTTCCAGTCAGGCTCTGGGAGGTCTTTATAGCATTGATCTGAAAGCTGATGAAAAAGGAATAACCGAGGCTGCCCTGATTTTGAAAATACCTTTAATAACTTTTTCGTCTGATCTTATTCAGAAAGTTAACAATGAACAAAACCTGGCTAAATCTGAGCTGGTAAAAGATAAAATAGGAGTGGATGGAGTTTGCGAAGCAGCGAGTATACTGGGAACTCAGATGGGCGAACTGATACTGCCGAAATTAAAACTGCAGGGGATAACAATAGCTCTCAGTCGCCAAAAATTTTTGTCGTGGGAATCGGACCCGGCAATCCCGACTATATGACCTCCCGGGTCAAGGAAGTCTGGGCGGAAGTTGATATTATTGCCGGCTACAAGACTTATATTGATTTGATTCGCCCCTTTCTCACTGGGCAGCAGATTGTAGCCACTTCCATGCGTCAGGAAGTGGAACGCTGTCAGGAAGTTGTGCGCTTAGCGGCCCTTGGTCACAGAGTAGCCCTGGTAAGCAGCGGCGATGCCGGCATTTACGGCATGGCAGGGATTTTAATCGAGTGCCTGGAACAAGCCGGCAAATTGGATCTGCCTTTAGAAATTATCCCGGGGATTACGGCGGCCAATGCCTCTGCCTCACTTTTGGGAGCCCCTTTAATGCACGATTTTGCCGTCATCAGCCTGAGTGATCTTCTGACACCCTGGGAAGTGATTGCCCGCCGGGTGGAGTTAGCTGCTCAGGGGGATTTTGTGGTGGCTATTTATAACCCCAAGAGTCATGGCCGGACTACCCAAATAGAAGAGGTGCGCAAAATCCTGCTGCAATACAGGGCAGCAGAAACTCCCGTGGGTCTGGTGCGGGAAGCCTTGCGGGGGAGTGACTCTGTAGTGCAGGTTACAACCCTGGAGAATTTCACCCAACATGAGATTGATATGCTTTATACAGTAATCATCGGCAATTCCCAAACCCGCCGGATCGGTCCTTATATGGTTACTCCCAGGGGCTATAAATTATGAAACAGGGGTTGTAAATTATGAAATATCTGATCCTCGCCGGAACTTATGATGGACGTATCCTGGCCGAGGAACTGAAATCCCGGGGTTATGAAGTTATCTTGTCAGCATTGACTGATTATGGTGCCGACATAGCGCAAGAAGCAGGTATTCAGGCCCGTTTTGGGGCACTCGGCCAGGAATCTTTTCTGCAGCTTCTGGAAACCCAGTCTTTTACAGCCGTAATTGATGCCACTCATCCCTATTCTGTTCAAATTCGGGAATTGTCTCAGCTTGTTTGTCAGCAAACCCGCACCCCTTATTTTCGCTGGCACAGGGATTCCCTGCAGACTTTGAGCCATCCCTTGCTGTACTGGCACGGCGATATAGCTTCAGCAGCCACGAAAGCTGCGCAACTGGGAAATCGTATTCTTCTGACCACCGGCAGTAAATCTCTGCCCTTGTGGCTGGAAAAACCGGAGTTTGCCGCTAAAGTAGTTTTTGTCCGTGTCCTGCCAACTTCTGCTATTCTCCAGCAGTGTGAAGCTTTGGGCCTTAAACCATTTCAGATTATTGCTGCCCAGGGTCCATTTTCTCAAGCCTGGAATGAAGCGATAATCCAGCAGTTAAAAATCGACGTTGTTATCACCAAAGATAGCGGGACAGTGGGAGGAACTGCTGCTAAAATTCAGGCTTGCCTTAATCTGCAGGTGCCTGTAGTCATCTTACAGCGTCCCGAAGAAACCACGTCCTTGACATTAACAAAATTTATTGAACATGTGGAGGAACAGTTATGCAAACTGAATATATTATCCTAGGTCATGGCAGCAGACGGAAGGAAGCTAATGAAGGCTTTTTGGAAGTCGCCCGTAAGGTTACCAAAATTATGGAACAAGATGTAACCCCAGCTTTTATGGCTCATTCGACTCCTGTCCTGCCGGAAGTTATTATGGAAAAAATACAACTGGGTGCCGGACGGATTATCATTATGCCGCTCTTTCTCTTTCGCGGGATTCATGTTTCCGAGGATATTGATAAGGAACTGAGCGCGATCCGCGCTAAATATCCTCGGGTTCAAATAATCATTACCCCCGAACTTGGCGCCGATGACGCTATAGCCCAATTAGCTGGTTCAAGGATTAAGGAGGCCCTGCTAGTATGAGTTTTATTAAAGATCCCGGATCTATTGAGACAGAAAGCATGCGCATAATCAGGAGTAAACTCAAGATTTCCTGGCCGGAAAATGAAATCCCTGTTGTCCAGCGTCTGATCCATACCAGCGGTGATTTATCTTTAGAGAATGTTATTGTCATTCATCCCCAGGCTATTCAGGCAGGATTACAGGCTTTAAAACAAGGCGCCAATATCATTACTGATGTAGAGATGGTCAAAACCGGAATATCCAAGCAAAACATGGAGCGTTTGGGAGGCAAAGTGGAGTGTTTTCTGAATGATCCCCGGGTTCCCCAACAGGCTCAGGACTGGGGAATAACCCGTTCGATGACTGCCTTGCGGCTGAATGCTGAAAAATTAGCCGGAGCAATTGTGGCTATCGGCAATGCTCCCACCGCTTTATTTGAGTTGCTTCGTCTGGCTGAGGATCCGGCTTGCCGTCCGGCTCTGGTAATAGGTATCCCAGTTGGCTTTGTCGGTGCTGCGGAATCCAAGGAACTGCTGTGGCAAAGACAGGATTTGCCTTCTGTTATTGTCAAGGGAACCCGCGGAGGAAGTCCTTTGGCAGTGGCTGCTGTTAATGCTCTGATCTATGTTGCCATAAATCGAACAATCTAAGAATTCAATTCAGGACAATATCGTGTTACCGGTTATATGAATTAATATTATATTGAGAGAAGGGCATAAAAATGAGTCCGAAACGTTCTCTTAAGGGTAATTCCGCTCTAATGATCCAGGGTACTTCCTCCAATGTCGGTAAAAGTGTTTTAGCCGCAGCTTTTTGTCGCATTTTTTATCAGGAAGGTTATCTCACCTGTCCTTTTAAAGCCCAAAATATGGCTCTTAATTCCTTTGTTACTATTGACGGCGGGGAAATGGGCAGGGCCCAAGTTGTTCAGGCTCAGGCTGCCGGTCGTGAACCTGATGTTCTGATGAATCCAATCTTATTAAAACCTACGGGACAAGCCAGTTCTCAGGTAATAATATTGGGTAAACCCCAGGGAACTCTTTCCGCCCTGCGTTATCATGGAGAATATCAGCGTCAAACCTGGCCTGTTGTGCAGCAATGTCTGCGGCAATTAAAGGAAGAAAATGATGTTCTGATTATTGAAGGCGCCGGCAGTCCGGCAGAAGTTAACCTGAAACAAAATGATATTGTGAATATGCGGGTTGCTTTAGAAATAAAAGCTCCGGTTTTGCTGGTGGCTGATATTGACCGGGGCGGGGCCCTGGCCTCGGTAGTGGGAACTTTGGAATTGCTTGAACCTGAAGAAAGAGCAATTGTGAAAGGAGTAATCTTAAACAAATTCCGGGGAGATATAAAGCTTTTGCAGCCGGCACTTGATTTTCTGGCCCAAAAGACCGGAATTCCTGTTTTGGGTGTAGTTCCTTATTATACGGATTTTGATATTCCCGAAGAAGATTCCGTAGCTCTGGATAAAGAAAAACCAGCCTCTTCCCGGACCACCTCTTCTCAAAAATTGGACATCGTCGTAATCCGACTGCCCTTTATCTCTAACTTCACCGATTTTGATGCCCTGAAAGATGAATCAGATGTTCAGCTGCGCTATGTTAACAAAGCCGGTGATCTGGGAAACCCTGATTTGGTAATCATCCCAGGCAGCAAAAACACCCTGGCCGACCTGGGTTTCCTGCATGAAAGCGGTCTGGCTGAGCAAATAAAACAGCGCTGGCGTAATTCCGGGCCTATTATCGGGATCTGTGGCGGTTATCAGATGATGGGGCGGTTGGTTCGTGATCCACATCATACCGAATCTGATCTCGAGGTGATACCGGGATTGGACATCCTGCCGATGGAAACTGAATTTTATCCGGAAAAATATACTGTCCAAAGCAAGGGAATTATCCTTACTGACTGCCTGTTTCTCAAACAGTGTCAGGGGCAGCCAGTTGTAGGCTATGAAATTCACATGGGCCGTTCCTTCATTGATGAAGGTTTAACTCCGCTCTTTGAGTTGACAGACAATGATGCCAGCTATACTGATGGTTTACAGGCCGGATCAGCTCTTGGAACCTATCTGCATGGTATCTTTGATAATGATGATCTGCGCCAGTCTTTGCTGGAGTGGCTATGGGAGCTCAAAGGTTCAAAACGTCCCATTGACAGTACCGTATCCCAGGCTGCTTTAAGGGAAATGGCCTTTAATCAGCTGGCTGATCTGGTACGTCATAGTTTAGACATGGCAGCAGTGCGTTCGATCATGGGATTATGATCATGTCACCTCTGAGACTTTTAGCAGCTTTTCTGCTCGATCAAATCATCGGCGATCCGGCAAGGATTACCCATCCTGTCGTTTTAATGGGCAAAATCATAGCCTATCTGGAAAAAAAGCTTAACTCTGGCAGTGCCCAAATCCGGCGCTGGCGGGGAATCGCTTTGACAGTTATACTGGCAGGAGGCAGTTATCTTCTGACTTGGAGCTTACTCCAAATTTCAGGATTGATTCATCCTTACTTGAAAGCCGGAGTGGAAATTTATTTCGTTGCAACCACCATAGCCACAAAATCCCTCCTGGAAGCTGGAAGGGGAGTATTGACGGAACTGCAAAAGTCTGATTTGGCCCAGGCTCGTTTGCGCCTCTCCTGGCTGGTTAGCCGCGATACAACTGACTTGCCGGAGAAGGATATTGTCAGGGGTACAATTGAAACTTTGGCTGAGAATTTCGTGGACGGCATACTGTCACCGCTTTTTTTTACTGCTTTGGGTGGAGCGCCCCTGGCTATGGCTTTTAAAGCGGTAAGTACGCTGGATTCGATGGTTGGTTACCGTAATGAACGCTACGGCGAATTTGGCTGGTTTTCAGCTCGTACTGATGATTGGGCTAATTTTATTCCTGCCAGACTCTGCATTCCGATTTTGCTGGCTGCAGGTTTTATCTCCAAGCTGCCTGTCGAACAGGCCTGGCAAACCTGGCAGCGGGATGCCGGCAAACATCCCAGTCCCAATGGCGGAAATCCGGAAAGCCTTGTTGCCGGTTTATTGGGCATACGTCTGGGCGGAATTAATATCTATCATGGACAAGAACATTATCGGGCTGAAATGGGGGAAGCCCGGCATAAGGCTACAGCCCGGGATATTATTGATACTCTTTCCCTGATTCAACTGGCCAGCTGGCTGGCCCTGATTCCTATCCTGATCCTATCAACTCTGATTTATTATCTTTAATGATTATTTTCAGGTAGACCTAACTCAAATAAAGTTGCAGAACACAATCATGTTTGCTTTATCTAAGGAGAAATCTGATGTATATACCCAGAATTGTAATCGCCGGAACCCATAGCAGTGTAGGGAAAACCACCATAGCTACCGGTCTTATGGCTGCCCTGAAACTGCGCGGACGATCTGTTCAGGGCTACAAAGTAGGCCCAGACTATATCGATCCCAGTTATCATACCGCAGCGACCGGTCAACCCTCCCGTAATTTGGACCGCTGGCTGCTGGGGTCATATTTGAATTCTGTCTTTAGCCAAAGTGCTGAGGGAAATTGGGCAGTAATTGAAGGTGTGATGGGAATGTTTGACGGTATGAGCGGAACCAGCGGATTTGGCAGTACAGCTGATATCGCCAAGGAACTCCAGGCACCTCTTATTTTGATCGTCGATGCCTCATCCATGGCCAGAAGTGCTGCAGCTTTGGTTCACGGATTTAAAACCTTTGATCCCGATGTTATTTTAGCCGGGGTTATCTTCAACCGTGTAAAATCTGCCATGCAGGAAAAAATGCTCAAAGAAGCCATGCGAGAAGTAGAAATAGAGGTAATCGGCAATATCCCCCGGGAAGTTAATTTGCAACTGTCTGAGCGCCATTTAGGTTTAATTCCCGTGGGAGAACAGTTGCTGGAAAAGGGTTATCTGCACGACCTGACCGATCTCATAACCAGGCATGTCGATGTGGAAAAAATTGAGAAAATCATGGAAAAGGCCCCTGCCTATACAGCTTCCAATAAAATATTATTGCCTTCTTCAAAACCTCCGGAGTCTTTGAAAAAAAAGCTGAGAATAGGCATTGCCTGGGATGAGGCCTTTCTTTTCTATTATCATGATGCTCTGAATCTTGCCGGCGCAAAAGGGTTCGACCTGATTCCTTTCAGTCCTTTGCACGATCGGGAACTGCCCCCTGCTTTAGATGGTCTATGGCTGGGAGGAGGTTTTCCGGAACTGCATCTTGATAAATTAGCAGCAAATCAAAGTATCATGGAATCTATTCGCCAATTCGGCCGTTCTGAAAAACCTATTTATGCCGAATGTGGAGGTTACATGTACCTGGGGGAAGCCATAAAAGATTTTAATTCCCAGAGTTATCCGGTTACCGGTTTAATACCTATGACAGCGGAAATGACGTCCCGCCTGCAAAATATGGGCTATCGGCAAGGTGTTTTTCAAACCAGCAACTTTCTTGGCCCCAAGGGAACAAAAGTTCATGGTCATGAATTTCATTATTCACAGGCAACTTTTAAAAATAATCCTCCCTATGCCTATCAATTGTTCAGAGGTGACAGTCCGGACCGTTTGGAGGGATATGCCTGTGATAATATCGTAGCTTCCTATCTGCATCTGCATTTCAGCGGGTATCCCGAACTGCTGGAATACTGGGCAGCCAGCCAGAGCGGCGGGTCAGGATCATGATTACTGTGTACACCGGCAACGGCAAAGGCAAAACTACTTCTGCCCTGAGCGAAGCTCTGTTTTCTCTGAGTGAAAATAAAAAAGTGGTTATGATTCAATTACTCAAGGGCAGCACCTATTCCGGTGAACTTACCGCTCTCTATCGGTTAGGGATACCACTGCTGCAATTTGGGGTTGGCTGCCGTTGGTCCAGTATGATCCGAAGCGGATTGAAACATTGCACTAATTGCGGGGAATGCTTTCGCGCTAATCGCGATCCTGATACAGCCTTGTTTCTCATTCAAAAAGCCCAGGACTATTTGAATAAGATTGTCAGAAATCAGGAATTCGATCTTATTATCCTGGACGAAATAAGTCATGCTTTAAACTATGGTTTTTTGCCTTTAGAAAAACTGCTTCAGTTATTGAGAGAATATGATAACATAGATTGGATTTTGACAGGACGCAAAATGCCGATTGAACTTTTAACGATTGCTGATTCCTGGTGGGAATTAAAAGAAGATAAGCATCCTTTCAGACAGGGTTTGCCCAGTCGCAGGGGAATTGAATACTAGGAATCAAAAATGGAGAGTGAAAGAGAATGCATGGAGGAAACCTGCGCCAGGCCAGAGAAGTGTACGGCTTGTCTAGCTTTTTAGATTTATCGGCCAATATTAACCCTTTCGGTCCGCCGGAAAGCGTTTGGGATAAAATCAAAGAAACACTGCCAGAGATCGTAAATTATCCTGATCCTGAGAGCAAGCAGTTAAGAACCGAACTGGCCTCCCTATTTAAACTTCCCTTAAACTGGATTATGGCCGGTAATGGGGCTGGAGAACTTTTGTTCACTCTGGCCCAGGCGTTAAAGCCAGGAAAAGTTGCTATTCCTATTCCTTCCTTCAGTGAATATGAACATGCCTCCCGGGCAGTTGCAGCAGATATTTCCTATATACCACTGGGTGCTCAGGGCTGGGCAGGATTACCGCCCCTGATAACCCTTCAGGATAAGGCTGATTTCAAAAATGTCTGGCGACAATACCTCAGAGGCTGTGACTTGTTGTTTCTCTGCTCTCCTCACAACCCTACAGGCAGTGTAATTTCCAGAGAACATTTTCGATTATTACTGGAGATTACCGAAGAACTGGACTGCCAGATTATCTTCGACGAATCCTTCTATGATTTTCTTCCGGAGGAAACCCGATGGTCGGCCCGCTCCGACCTCTCCGATAATCCCCATCTTATCGTCCTTTATTCCATGACCAAATTTTTCAGTTTACCGGGGCTGCGGCTTGGTGTTTGTTTTGCTTCCCCTGAGGTGATTTCTCAATCCCGCCGCTATAGAGATCCCTGGTCAGTCAATGTTCTGGCTGAGCAGGCAGGGATAGCAGCGCTGCAGGATAAATTGTATCCTGCCCAGGTTCGCCTTAAGCTTGCGGCGAGCAAAGAATTTTTTCAGACCAACTTTGCAAAACAAGCTTTCCCATCGCTGAAACTTTGGCCCGGTGCGGTGAATTTCGTTTTAATTCAACTTCTCGATCGGCCCTCAGGTGAATTTGTAACTGAACTTGCCGGACAAGGTATCCTTGTCCGGGACTGTGCTAACTTTAAGGGTCTTCAAGGCTCCTTTGTCCGGATAGCTATCAAAGATATTCCCAGTATGCAGCGTTTACTGGACAGTCTGGGTTTGCTGACTTCAAAATCTGCAGTTCCGCAGGACTGACGATAACCTGGTGATATTTATTAAGGCAGGTATTCATATAGGATACCTGCCTTAATTTTTGCCGGCACCATAGCATTAACGGTTAAACAGTTGTTTATGACTATTGATGCTGTAATATCGACCACTCACAGAAATTATACTGAATGTTTAAAAAAAACAGGATAAACT
>DATMYJ010000013.1:0-2561 GCA_035561015.1 Desulfitobacteriaceae bacterium
GAGAATGAGAGAGAAGATTTTAAAATTGCAGGTTATGTTACATTGATATTTTCTTCACTGCTTTATGGGGGCAATGTAGTAGCAGCGCGTTATCTGACTGCAGAAATTCCACCCGGAGCTTTGGCTGTCTTGCGAGGGCTATTGGGTTTGTTAGTTTTACTGCCTCTGGCCCAGCATTCTCTTCGTCGATGTCCCAGACCCTCCTCTCGGGAATTAGGTCAGTTTGCTCTACTGGGTTTTCTGGGTATCACAGTCGCTTATCTCACTTTTTTGTGGGCAATGCAGTACAGCTCAGCTACCAATGCTGCCATTATTTTCGCTTCAAGCCCAGCAATCACTAATGCTCTATTGGCTCTAGGCTGGGGGGTTAAACCATCTAAACTGCGAATGTCAGGTATATTAGTATCTTTCGTCGGTCTTTTGACAGTTTTTTCTCAAGGGTCTCTCATACGTCTGTTGACCTTAAACCTTAGTTTCAGCGATTTACTCCTTTTGGTTAATGTTTTATCGTGTGGTCTGTTTGCGATTATTGGCCAGGGTATAATGATAAAATTCACACCTGTAATTACCAGCGCCTATTCCCTCATCTTTGGAACAGTCCTGATGTTACCATATGGAATATGGGAAATGTTTACCATGAGTATATCTCTTTCCGGTATCAGTTGGCTGGTTTTGCTGTATATGGGATGTGTTGTTACAGGTATTGCAATTTTACTGAGTTTTGAAGGAGTCAATAGACTCGGCAGCGGCAAAGCAGCAGTATTTGGAAATTTAACTCCGATATTCAGTATAGTGCTGGCCTATATTTTTTTAGGTGAAAATTTAGCCCTCTATCATTGGATTGGTTTTACTTTTGTCCTGATCGGGATTAGCTTGAGTATTTGGCCAGAACAAACCAAATTATTTGTATCTGAAAAAAGTGATTAGAGCTAACTGTCAAGACAACGATTTTCACTACAATAATTTAATTTACCTGGCTAATTCGTATATAGCATGGGCATATATTTTAGCATTCAGAAGCAAATGTTCGATTTTGATATATTCATTAGCTTGGTGGTCCAGGTCAGGCTCTCCCGGAAAGATTGGTCCGAAAGCCACGATATTAGGCATTGTTTTAGCATAGGTGCCACCACCAATTGCCAGCAGAGCAGCTTCTTCTCCAGTCTGTTCAGTATAAACTTTCTGCAGGGTTTTAAGCAGCGGATGATCGGCTGGAAAAAACAAAGGCTTTTGATGTATCATATTTTTAACCTCAAGGCCGGTGTTTTTTATTTTTTTGTAAAAAGGAGTCATCATATCTTCACAGGTAAATGTGACAGGGTACCTCAGATTGAGAACCATGCTAAACTTATCTTCAGTAACATGAATTACACCGACATTAAACGATAATTTACCTGATTCCCTGTCCTCTAGAGCAACTCCGAAAGCCTTCCCATCTGTTTCCAATCCTACATAATTATCAAAAAACTTCAGTAAATCGGCCAGATCACCCTTGCCAATAGACAGACTTGCCAAAAAACGCAGCATATACATAACAGCATTCTTCCCCCGTTCCGGCAAACTGCCATGAGCGGCGAAACCTGCGCATTTAACAATAATTAAATCATCCTTTAATTCAGCCTCCAGTTTTACACCGGTCCTGACAGCAAACTCTGCCGCAGCTAAAAGCAAAGGTTCCTGGTCCACGGCATATATAGCTGCTTCACAATAATCAGGAACCATATTGGCTCTCTGCCCACCTTTGATAGAAACGATGCGTATCTCACTCTGGCCAACTGCGCACAGTTTTTTAACTAGTTCGAAAATGACAATCCCCTTCTCGGCATAGATGACAGGGTAGTTGCCATCAGGTGTGAAACCCATGAGAGGAGATTTTTCTCTCTGCAAATAATATTCTATATCCTTACAGCCGCTCTCTTCATTAGTACCAAAAATAACCCTGACTTTTTTGGTCAGCATGATGTTTAAATCTTTCAGCGTCTTAAGACCGTAGAGCACAGAGATAAGCGGAGCTTTATCATCCATTGTTCCTCTGCCGAATATTTTCCCGTCATGCAGTTCCGCGCCAAAGGGAGGGTATTTCCAGCCATCTCCTTCAGGCACAACATCAAGATGCGCTAAAATGGCAATATAATCTTCACCATCACCATATTCAGCATAGCCAATATAGCCATCCATATTTACAGTTTTGAAACCGAGTCCGGCAGCTATTGCCAGAGTTTTAGTCAGAACCTGGGCCACTCCCGGACCAAAGGGCATATCAGCCTGGGCTTCTTCCTGCACACTTTTAATACTGACAAGTTCCTGAGTTGATCTGATGAGTTCATCCCGAAGCTCTTCGATCCTCTTGTTTATAAGCATAAATATCTCCTTTCACAACTATATCCCTATCAGTAGAAGCAAAAAACTTCTGTTTCTCAAACAAAGTAATCTTATTTCAGTTAGACAGATCTCCTGAGATATCCGCACTATGTATTTATGTGAATTTATGTTAATGTATATAAGGTTGTTTTTATTTATATAACCGGATACTTGAAATTTAAATGATTTTGTATTTATAC
>DATMYJ010000014.1:0-2267 GCA_035561015.1 Desulfitobacteriaceae bacterium
GGTTTACTGAAATTCTGTAAAGCAAAATACCTGGTTTTACCATAAGGGAGGAGTCCTTTTACATGAATGTTTATGAAATTCTTAAAGAACGTGTTTTCAAGTCCATAGCGGCTGCGGCAGAGGCTGCCAAAGCCGGTGGAGAACTAAATTATGAAATTCTGCCGGAATATGTTTTGGAAGAACCGCGGGAAAAACAGTATGGGGACTTGGCTACTAATCTAGCTATGGTTTTGACCAAACAAGCCCGTCGGTCACCGCGGGATATAGCAGCTGCTTTGATCAAACATTTAGATACTGCCGGGACGTGGATCGAGCGCAGCGAGATCGCCGGACCCGGGTTTATTAATTTTTATCTGGATTCTGCCTGGCTGGCTGAAGTAATTCCAGAAGTTCTGACTCAGGGTGAAACATACGGTCAAGTTAATCTAGGCCAGGGACAAAAGGTTCAGGTGGAATTTGTCAGTGCCAATCCGACCGGTCTCTTGCATATGGGAAATGCCCGCGGAGCTGCCTTGGGGGATAGTCTGGCCTCCTTGCTGAGTATGGCCGGTTATGAGGTCAGCCGCGAATTCTACATAAATGATACCGGCAATCAAATCGAGAACTTCGCCTTATCTCTTGAGGCCCGCTATCTGCAGCAGTTAGGGCAGGATGTCTCTTTTCCGGAAGACGGTTACCACGGCGAGGACCTGATCGATACTGTGAAAGGCCTGATTGCTGCAGTTGGGGACAAATATCTTAATGTTGATCCTCATTTACGGCGGGAGTTTCTGACTCGGTATGCCCTGGAAGAGAAACTGAGCCAAATCAGGGAAACTTTGAAGGATTTCGGAGTGGAGTACGATGGCTGGTTTAGCGAACAGTCTTTGCACGATGCCGGTCTTGTTCGTTCGACAATGGATGATCTGGAGAAAAAGGGCTATATTTACGAGAAAGAAGGAGCTATGTGGCTGAAGTCCACTCTCTCTGGCGATGAAAAAGATGAGGTTGTGATCCGCAGTAATGGTACTCCCACCTATTTCGCTGTGGATATTGCTTATCATCGTGATAAATACGAACGCGGATTTAGTAAGGTGATTAATATCTGGGGAGCCGATCACCACGGTCATGTTACTCGCATGAAAGGAGCCATGCAGGCTTTGGGCTATAACCCCGATTCACTGCAGATCATTCTCATGCAATTGGTGCGTCTGATCCAGAATGGCGAGATTGTCCGTATGTCTAAAAGATCGGGACAGTATATCACCTTGCGGGAACTGATGGATGAAGTTGGTAAAGATGCTGCTCGTTTCTTCTTTCTGCTGCGTGACCCGGATTCCGCAGTAGAGTTTGACCTTGATCTGGCCAAATCACAATCAGCTGATAATCCTGTCTATTATGTGCAATATGCTCATGCTCGCTTGTGCAGCATCTTGCGTCAAGCCCAGGAAGCAGGGGTCGCGATAAAGGCAATACCGGCAGCAGAGGACCTGAGGCTTCTTCTGCAAAGTTCCGAGGAAAGGGATTTACTGAAAAAAATAGCTGATTTGCCAAGTGAAATCACTATTGCCGCTCGCCTCATGGAACCGCATCGTTTGGCAAGATATATCTTGGATCTGGCAGGTCTTTTTCATACCTTTTATAATTCTCAGCGGGTTCTGGTAGATGATGAGAAATTGAGGTGTGCCCGCATTGCCTTGGTAATGGCGGTAAAACAGGTCCTGGCCAATGTCTTGGACCTCTTGGGAGTAGCGGCACCTGAAAGAATGTAGGCAAAAATCAGTGCTGGGCAGTTATCTAAGCAGGAAATATTTAGGTCAGGGTTGAATATAAAGGAAAACCAAACATTTTCCAAGGACTCTTTCTGTTAACTGGGAGAAAGGTGGTGCAGATTTTGACCTATTCTGAGAAGCGTAAACCTCAATTATCTGAAGCCGACATAGCCTTTGAATTGCTGCTGGCCTATGGCCGCCCCCGTAATTATCATGATCTGATTGTCGAAGTGCTCACTCGTTTGGATTTACCTACAGATGCAAGGAGTATTTCTGCAGTTTTGACGCAGATCAACTTGGATACCAGATTCGTCTATACGAAACAAGGCGAATGGGGTCTTAAAGCCTGGATACCTGGGCGCAATTCCAAAAAACAGCCTGCTGTTACTATGTTGAATAATTCATTTGCTTCTGAGGAGGAAAATGATGGAGATCGTAAATATGAAGATAAATGGGAGCAGGTCTGAACGGTTAATCCAGACAAGCTGGGATTAACCTTGACAATAACTCTAAATA
>DATMYJ010000015.1:0-4551 GCA_035561015.1 Desulfitobacteriaceae bacterium
GTATATATTTAAACCCTTTTTCCAAAGTTGATGAGTAGCCAAAGCGGCCGATTATGGCTGTGCTTCTAACAAAAATTAGGAAAGGCGGAGAAAACATTGAAAAAAGTATTGAAAGTCTCCGGAATTATAATCTTGGTACTAGTGCTGTTAATAGCTGGTGGTTTCTTCTATATGTCTAGGGGGCTTGCAGAAGGCAGAAATATGGTAATCAACGAAGTGAATCTGGCTTCACTGGCTAACAAAAGCTATTTAGGCCGATATGAGGGTGGCCGATGGTCAAATGAGGTCGAAGTAACTGTAATGGAAAATAAAATAAGGAAGATAGTAATAATTAAAGATGTACAGTTTCCAATGTCGGAAGTAAGTAAAAAATTGTTTGCTGAAGTAATCGAAAAGCAAAGCCTAAACGTAGACATCGTATCCGGTGCAACGGTAACCTGTAAAGCTTATCTAAAATCAATTGAGAATGCTTTAAAGTAATTGGGAGGGATTTCTATGGCAGGCAAAAGTTTAATCGTTTATTATTCATGGCTAGGCAATACGGCGGCTGTTGCTAGAGAACTTCAGGCACAGACAGGATTTGAAACACAGGAGATAAAAGAAAAAAAAGAGAGAAAAAAAGGCAATATACCAGCCGCTGCTCTCGGTGCAATTCTGGGTCTAAGAAGCAGGATCGAACTGATGGATTTTAATCTTGATGGCTATGATCAGGTGCTTCTTGGAGCTCAGGTTTGGGCCGGCAAAATAACGCCGGCGATTAATTCCTATCTGAATAAAACTAACTTCCGCGGAAAAAGAGTCTTTTTGTTCATCACGAAAGCGGACAATAAGATACCTGAGAAGTTTATTGATCAAATAACCAGACGAATCAATAAAAAGGGTGGTAAGGTGGTTGACTGCATTTCCTTCACTACTAAGATGGATTCTGTGATAACAACAGAAAAATTCAAGGATGAACTGCACTCATGGCTTGTTAAGAATCGCCTCTAATGTCTGAGAACAGCAAAGTTCTTAAAATGCAATGGAGTGAGGGAAATGTTTATCTGTGTTGATGCTAAGCGGATTTTCACTTACTTTTTGACATCTTGCATACAGGAGACTATGCCATTTTTGCTGCGGCGGAAGTTAATACATTCACAACACTTACCATGTCTTTTGCAAGTAGTATTAAGGCAGGGACAACTCTGATTAAGAGTACACTTATCGATTGGGATCAGCTTCTTGAAAAGATTTATAATAATATTCACTGTTAACAACCCCAATATCTTTTACTTAAGGAAGAGCGTGAAAATGCTAAAAAATGGCTCTAGAACAGACTGAAATTCTGCATAAAGTGGAACTACAAAGATGGAAAAGAAAAGATATAGCAAAAGGAAGGGTTTTCTGCCTTTCCTTACATTGTTTGAACTATTTCAACTCGTTAAATAACTGTATCATTTGCTTATAAAAAGATGTACCTTGGCATCAGGTTAGTGTCTTTAAGGTTTCTTCTTGGAAAATTGATTCCTTGCCACTTTAATTATAACGCATAAAAAATTGTAAATGCAGACTATTTGTTCCCATCTGCTACTGCTATAATGCAATAGCACGTTATTGCGATTTGTTGGAGGGGTATTATTATGGAATCCAAAGGAATCAAAGAAGGAATTGCCAAAGAAGGAAAACGGATTAGTTCCTATGTGCTTTGTTTTCAGGACATTGACAAAACAAAACTCATGGTTGTTGGGGGTAAAGGCGCGAATCTGGGGGAACTTTCCAGGATTGAAGGAATACGCGTACCGGATGGTTTTTGTATTTCTACTGAAGCCTTTAAAAGAATCATTGGGGAAACGTCGTCGATTAACGAATTACTTGATCAGTTATCGCTTCTAAAGGTGGAAGACCGGGATGAAATCGGTGAACTTAGCGGTGAGATTCGCAGGGTCATCGAAGGGATAGCCATCCCTGAAGATATTAATGAAGAAATCACCCGCTTTCTCACCAGGTTTGATGAAAAAAATGCCTATGCAGTACGATCCAGCGCAACTGCAGAGGATTTACCGACGGCCTCCTTTGCAGGCCAGCAGGATACGTATCTGAATATTATCGGAAAGGAGGCAATCCTAAAGCATATCAGCAAGTGCTGGGCTTCGCTGTTTTCCGAGAGGGCAGTAACTTACCGCCTTCAAAACGGCTTCGACCACCGTAAAGTCTACCTGTCTGTGGTTGTTCAGAAGATGGTCTTTCCGCAGACGGCAGGAATTTTGTTTACTGCCGATCCCGTCACTTCTGATAGGAAGGTGTTATCCATTGATGCCGGCTTCGGCCTGGGTGAGGCTTTGGTCTCCGGCCTGGTCAATGCTGATATTTATAAAGTGAGTAACGGCAAGGTTATCGATAAGAAGATATCCACCAAGAAGCTGGCTATTTATGCCTTAAAAGATGGCGGTACGAAAGAACAGGAGATTGAACCTGAGCGGCAGAATAGGCAAGCGCTGCCGGATGAGCAGATTTTGCAGCTTGAGCACATGGGCAGAAAGATCGAAGAACATTTCGGCCGCCCCCAGGACATCGAATGGTGTTTGGCTGATGATACATTTTATATTGTCCAGAGTCGGCCAATCACTACTTTATACCCCATCCCTGAAGCGAATGATCAAGAAAATCACGTTTATGTATCGGTCGGCCACCAGCAAATGATGACCGACCCCATGAAACCATTGGGCATATCTTTTTTCCTGTTAACAACCACTGCACCCATGCGTAAAGCGGGCGGAAGGTTGTTTGTTGATGTTACCCATATGCTGGCTTCGCCTGACAGCAGGACGATGTTATTAAATTCTATGGGAGAACATGATCCGCTCATGAAAGACGCACTCCTGACCATCATAGAACGAGGGGATTTCATAAAATCATTACCATATGATAAAAACGAACTGAGCCCAAGTAAAAACACTAAAGTGATATCGTCTGCGGGTTTTCGAACACAAATCGAAAACGATCCGGCCATCGTTGCGGATTTGATTAAGCGCAGTCAAACATCGATCGAAGAGTTAAAACAAAACATCCAAACGAAATCAGGATCAGATTTATTTGATTTTATTCTGAAAGATATCCAACAGTTAAAGAAGTTTTTGTCTGACCCACAAAGTTTTGGTGTGATTATGGCTGCCATGGATGCTTCATCATGGATCAATGAAAAAATGCACAAGTGGTTGGGTGAAAAAAACGCAGCAGACACGCTTTCTCAATCTGTACCAAACAATATTACTTCGGAAATGGGTCTGGCGCTATTGGATGTCGCAGATGTGATTCGTCCTTATCCAGAAGTCATTGATTATTTACACCATGTAAAAGACGATAACTTTTTGGATAAACTGGTTAAGTTTGAGGGCGGACAGGAAACCCAAGACGCCATCAATGCTTACCTCAACAAATACGGAATGCGTTGTGTCGGAGAAATCGATATTACCAAAACGCGTTGGAGCGAAAAACCAGCGACACTTGTCCCCATGATTCTCAGTAACATCAAAAACTTTGAACCTAAAGCGAGCATTCGGAAATTTGAGCAAGGGCGACAGGAAGCGCTGAAAAAAGAACAAGAGTTGTTAGATCGCTTGCAGCAATTACCGGGTGGCGAAGGAAAAGCCCAGGAGACAAAACGGATGATCAGCCTGATCCGGAATTTCAGCGGTTATCGTGAATATCCAAAATACGGCATGATTACTCGCTACTTCGTTTATAAGCAGGCTTTACTGAAAGAAGCCGAACAACTCGTGCAAGCCAACGTTATTTATGAAAAAGAGGATATTTACTATCTCACTTTTGAAGAACTTCGCGAAGTCGTACGCACAAACAAACTGGATTACCCGATCATCAGCAAACGAATAGACGAGTACAAATTATATGAAAGACTAACGCCGCCACGTGTTATCACGTCTGATGGTGAAATCATTGCAGGTGAGTACAAACGAGAAAATCTCCCAAGCGGAGCAATTGCAGGTCTGCCTGTTTCTTCCGGAGTCATGGAGGGACGAGCACGTGTCATCTTAAACATGGAAGATGCGGATCTTGAAGATGGAGATATATTAGTCACCGCTTTTACTGACCCTAGCTGGACACCATTATTTGTATCCATAAAAGGCCTGGTCACCGAAGTTGGTGGATTGATGACCCACGGAGCAGTTATCGCACGTGAATATGGCTTACCAGCAGTTGTCGGAGTGGATAATGTTACCAAACTGATCAAAGATGGGCAACGAATTCGCGTGCATGGAACAGAAGGGTATGTAGAAATCCTATAATGGGGAAGATGTTGTCTGAACCTACCCCCAAGGCGAGTATCGACTGGATGAGTCTCCGGAGGAAAACACTCCCGCTGACGGCTCTGCTGCTCCAAGTGATAAAAGAGCTAAAAGAAAGTAATTTCGAGTTTAAATTCGAAAAAGAACATATATCCACAATTTCAGGGGATGGTGAGTTGATGCTTACCATCCTTGCTTTATTTGCGCAGAAGGAAAGTAAAAGTACCATTGAAAATATAATGTGACGCTGCCGGAACAAGTTTGAAAA
>DATMYJ010000016.1:0-3056 GCA_035561015.1 Desulfitobacteriaceae bacterium
GGTAAAACTGTAGCCTCATTTTGTATGGGCAGTAAAGAAACCTATGATTTTATTAATGATAACCCAGCTATTGAGTTCAGACGGATTGATTATACCAATAATCCTTTGATCATTGCCCAGCATAATAATATGACAGCCATAAATACGGCTTTGGAAATTGATCTGACGGGGCAGGCAACAGCTGAATCCCTGGGTAAGGTTTTTTACAGCGGCACAGGGGGGCACACTAATTTTATGAGAGGGACAGTCCTGGCTAAAAAGGGTAAAACGATCCTGGCCCTCAAATCAACTGCCAAAGGCGGAGAGATTTCCCGGATAGTGCCTTTTTTAAAAGAAGGTACAGGAATAAGCCTGCATCGGGGTGATGTCCATTATGTGGTGACAGAATACGGCATAGCTTATCTGCACGGCAAGAACATTCGGGAAAGAGCAATGGAATTAATAGCTATCGCCCACCCTAAATTCAGATCCCGGCTTATTGAAGAGGCCAAAAAACAAAACCTGATTTACCATGATCAGATTTTGATTCCGGAACAGAAAGAAGGTTACAGGGAAGAACTGGAAACCTATAAGACAACAAAAAGTGGACTGGAAATATTCCTGAGACCTGTTAAAATCAGTGACGAATCTTTGTTGAAGGATTTTGTTTATTCTCTTTCAGATAAAAGTCTATACTTCAGGTTTTCTTCCAAACGGAAAGATATGCCCCATGAACGTCTGCAGGAATTAATGGCTATTGATAATACCAAAGGTTTATTGCTGCTGGCCATAACCCGGCGGGAAGAAAGTGAGCAAGTTGTGGGGATAGGGCAATACCATCTAAGTGAAAATGATTATTCGGCAGAATTTGCCTTTGCTATCAGAGAGAATTATCAGAACAAGGGCATAGGTACGGTTCTGCTTTCTTATCTGATCTATATTGCCCGGAAAAACGGTCTGTTAAGCTTCGCTTGCACAGTGCACATGGACAACAGACCGGCTGTTTTTTTATTGAAAAAAATGGGATTTGAGGTTGAAGCCACGGAAGAAGGGTTTTACGAACTCAGAAAAATATTATAACCGGCCGCTAAGGTCGGTTATTGTGTTCTCGGTTATTATCTTATTCCTTAATCAGGGTATATATGGTTGAATCGAGATTTTGGGTATATTGTAATAAACCAGGAAAACCAGGCAGACAAGAGGTATGCAATAAGTTAAAATGAGACTATACAATGGCAATAACCAGGAACCGCGGGAAAGTGAAGGATTATCTTTGATTAGGTGAAAGGAGGAAGAAAAATGGCAGGTGGATGGATAGCTATCGGGGTTTTGGCAGTCTTATTGGCCGTGTTTTTAGTTAGTATCTACAACAGTCTGGTGCAGTTACGGCAAAGAGTGAAAAATGCCTGGTCGCAGGTAGACGTACAGCTGAAACGGCGCTATGATTTGATTCCTAATCTGGTCAATACAGTCAAGGGCTATGCCCAGCATGAAAAATCTACTTTGGAAAGTGTTACCCAAGCCAGGAACATGGCTATGGCAGCAGGAAATGTGAAAGACCAGGCCGAGGCGGAAAATATGCTCAGCGGAGCTTTAAGATCTTTGTTTGCGGTAGCGGAAGCTTATCCGGAACTGAAAGCTAATGCTAATTTTCTGCAGCTGCAGGGAGAACTGAGCGATACCGAGAGCAAGATAGCTTTTGCCCGTCAGTTCTACAATGATACAGTGCAGAAATTCAACACCAAAATTGCAGTATTCCCCAATAATTTGGTAGCAGGCCTGCTGGGCTTTCAGATGGCGGATTATTTTACCCTGCAGGGTGAGCCTGAAACCCGGCAAGCAGTCAAGGTAGAATTTTAAAGGAGTGACTTTCATATGAAAAGAAAAATGTTTCTCCGTAATTTTACCATAGGCTGGCTCAGTCTGGTCTTAGGATTTGTACTGATCCTGGTTCTTTTTCCGGGCGTAGCTCTGGCCGAGCGCTCCCTTTCTATGGAACAGTTAGTAGTGGATGCCCAGGTTTTGCCTGATGCTTCCATGCGGGTAACAGAAAGAATCACAGTTGATTTTTCCGGGCAGTGGAATGGCTTTTATATCAAAATACCCCAGGGTGATACACCGATCAGAGAAGTAATGGTATATGAAAATGGTCAGCCTTATAAATTTAATCCCGGCACTGAATACGGCCCCCCCGGAACTTATCTGACCAGGACAGAGGACAATCAGATCCTGATTGACTGGAGCATAGCTGTTTCTGATGAAGTTCGCACCTTTGATGTCTCTTACCGGGTTATAAATGCGGTCAAAATCCACAGTGACACAGCCGAGCTGTACCGCAAATTTGTCGGCGAAGCCAATGGCAATAAGATAGCCAAAGTTCAGGTGAACCTGAAACTGCCGGCGGGAGCTGAACAATATAAGCAGGGGGAAGAGATAAGAATCTGGGGACACGGGCCCCTAACCGGGGAAGTAAACTTTACCGGACCGGATACTGTTGTCTGGTCGGTCAATAATCTGCCGGCCTATACTTTCCTGGAAGGCCGGGTGATCATGCCGCCCGCCTTATTTACCACAGCCCCGGCGGAGGCCTACACTAAACAGCCGGCTCTCGCTGCCATATTGACCGAGGAAGCAAGCTGGGCAGAGAAGGCCAATCGGCAGCGCCTGTGGGCTAAGGCTGAGTACGCCGGAGGAGCAGGAATACTGGGAGGCGCCTTGGTGGGCCTAATCTTGCTCTGGCGCAGATTTGGACGCAGCCATAAGACCGCTTTTGAGGGTGACTATTATCGCGACCTGCCGGCCGTTTACAGTCCGGCGGAACTAAGCGTCCTCTGGAACTTTAAAGCCATCCGGGCCCGGGACATAACTGCCACCATTCTGGATCTGGCGCGGCGCAAATTCCTCTATCTGGAGGAAGCCTCCGTAGAAGTGCCTAAATTAATAGGCACCAGGGAAGTAACTACCTACAGACTTAAGTTTCTGCCTGCACCGGCGCCGGAGGCTTTCAGAAAACCGGAGGAAGCAGTCTTGCGGCCTCATGAGCAGCAATTGCTGGATCTCCTCAAAAAAGACATAGG
>DATMYJ010000017.1:0-4196 GCA_035561015.1 Desulfitobacteriaceae bacterium
ATATAAGTCCGATAAATCCGTTGGTACTCACAGATCAAATCCTCCCTTACCTGACGAGCAGCGGCCGAAAACCAGCAGCGAGACTATCGATAACTACCTGCGAATGCTGGTTAGACTATCCGGGAGCGTCACGCTCCTCAGGCCCGTGCAGTCATTGAAAGCGTAGCTGCCGATACTGGTTACACTGTCTGGAATCGTCACGCTTGTCAGGCTGCTGCAATACGCAAATACATCATCACCAATGCCGACAACCGTACAGCCATCAATTGTCGCTGGAATTGTGATATCGTCGTCTGGGCCGGTATAGCCCTCAATTAAAACTTTACTATCCCAAGCCGTGTACCTGTAACCATCTGCTGATGTGGAATTGGGCAAAGCTCCCGGGCCGTTCAAGATCTGCTGAACCTGATTGACAACACTCTCCCTGACTGCTCCCGGGCCACCAAAAACAGTAACTCCAGGATAACCGATAGGATCCAATATTGTGGTAAAATCCTCAACATTGGTACTTGGTAATTTGGCATAATAGGCAATTTCCTTCAGAACTTTAATTGTTTAGGCGGGCAGCTCGTCTGGTTTGGTCAGCAAGATAAAACCTGGCTGATATCCTTGGAAGGCATAACTGGCCAGGACTGCTCCGGCAAGAGCATCCGGATAATCTTCACCTGTCGCCAGGTAAACTACAGGTGAGGGGATTTCAACTTGTGTATGAGCCCAGTAAGTACTTAAAGTGTAACTGTTCATAAGCCAGGGATGACGAGCATACACGTTTGCGTAAGTATTTTTTATGCTCTTTCCGGCAGCAGTTCCCGTGATTTCTCCGAATTCATATACAGTTGAAGACATACTTTGACTTTCATCCAGATATTGCTTCTGCTCCGCATTCAACCCTGCTGGAGAAACCAGCAGAATAGGTTGGGACAGCGCTGCAAGAAACGGTGCGGCAGTCAGAGCATCATAAAAGTTTGCATCACTGACAAGGGCCACTGCCGCAGGTTTACTATTCAAAGCTTTCGCAATGATCAGGGATTTTTCATGGCAGTCCTGGCCGCCGTATTGATAAATGGACTCCGAAGAATAGCCCATTTTAAATTGATACAAAGACATTTGGCCTGAATAAAAAATTTAGTTGTCGGATGAGCAGATAGTTCGCAAAATGACCAGGGCCATATGTATCCTCTTATTTAGAGGCCAGATAATAGTCCAGATAGTCCAGGTAGCCTTTAACTGCTGCCGGATCCTCATTGTATTTTCCCTGATAATGATTGAGGCTGAAAGCGATATAACCCTTGACATACATATTCACCGCTGCCATCTGGGATGTCAGGCGTGCTTGGGGTGCGGTTATGAACCCACTGGCTGTCAGCGCAAATGTTTCATTGTTGGCATAGAGCTGCATTTTTGCCGCATCTGTTCCTTTTTTGGTGTAAGTGAAAATACCAGCCAGCTGGCTTATTTGGTTGTAATTCACTCCGATGCTGTCCTGAAGTGCCAGAATATCGACATTGGTACCACTGAAAACGTTTTCAATTGCCGCCGACCAGTTGGTCAAGGACCCCAGGGTTGAATACCGAGAATTGAAAAAAGGCGAGACCATGACCGTTTTGCCAGGTGTTTTCAGTTTCATTTCAGTAACCATAATCTTGAAAAAATTATTTAAGTTAGCTCGTTTTATTGAGGTTGTGGCTGTGATATTAGAGATCTCATAAGATATATACCAGCCTCCGAAGGAAGGATGTTCAGCATAGTTTTCGGCAATCTCATCAACAAAAAGTTTATTCTCATTCGCTTCCCTGGTCAGCCAGGCCCTATCCCCAGCGCCCTTGCTCCACCAATCTTTATTAAAACCCACACCTACTCTCACTTTCATTTCCAGGGAGTCGGCCACGGTCAATACCTTATCCAGCAGGTCTATCTCGTTTGCCGTATAACCTGCGATAGAGGTAGGATAAAACGCTGTCTTAATGCCCGGAGTTGTGTCAACCGTTGTTTGGATGATGACCTCGGTGATTCCTGCATCCCTCAGCATAGAAAGTTCTTGTTCCCAACGACTGCTATCCCAGTTCCGGCAATACCACGACTGAATAAAGGAGCTTCGAAAAACAAGTTTAACCGTTGGGGCAGCTGCTGCGGGCTGAGCAAATGGCACAGACAAAGATAGCACCATCGGGGCCAAAGACAGAATTACACGCCCTTTCTTCAAAAAAACGCCTCCCTGTAAATATCCATAATAACCCACAAATTTTATTATAGCACATGCTTACCACACTCTTTCCCTTTTCTCGAATTCAATTGCCCTGTATACGAATTCGCCAATAGCAATCTCGCTCAGACAGTATGATCGCTGCCTAAAGTTCCTTCATTTGCCAGACAGGCTTTGAAAACAAATGATCTTTTATTTACAATTAACCACGCTCCCGGCCGGCGAGACATCTGCTAAGACTTCAAGGCAGAGAACTCCGCCTCCCGCAGCAAGTAGTATGGGACACCCAGCGCTATCAGCAGGATAACAGGGACTACTTTTAAGGCGATCGTTAGATGTATTATGTTAGCGCATTTCGAGCAAAATGGAAGAAATTCAAGAGGCGGGATGCGATCAATGCAGGCCACCAATTTGCTGCATCCAGCTTAACCGATCGGGTGAGTTCCACCATTCTGCAATCTTATTGTCACTGATTCTAGCCATGCCAATTACAGGGACGACAATTTCGTTGCCACTCACCGGAATACCCATAAATTCAGCGGTATGCCTGGCCCGGACAACTCCCCGGAAGGCCACAATATCTCTTTCCGCAATCATTTCCTCGATGGTAATGGAATTGTTGGCGAAACTTCTGAAATAAGCAACCTGGTACTTCTGAAAGCCCTTAAGATCCATTGTTGGAGAAGCCCCTATATGAGCTGTGAAACCGGGAGAGCAGAGTTCGCTGATGGTCCTTCTTTCCTTGATTGACTGTTCCAGGAATTGGCGGACAATAGCCTTGTTGTTTTCTGACATTTCATTTACCTCCCAAAATCTCTCTGCCTCGCTAATTTAGCCTGATTTCTTTACTTCGCTTAACCAGGGTCAGGCTCTCTTTGAAGGTTGACGTTTCCCCAATTTAATTATTTATTGAATATTGCCGCAAAGTCATCGTGACGATTCTGACAGCTTGCACATTTCAATAATCTGAATAAATCCTTTTTTGGTATATCCAACCTGTTTAAAACCATATGCTTCGAAATTATCCTTAATCTCCCTGGGAGAATATACTTTTACATTTCCCCCTTTGGACAAAGGGACAAACAGATTAAAAATTTCCCTAATAATAAAGGGCAGATGTCCTTCCGCTATGTACAACAAACCTTCTGGTTTCAAGAGACGGTTTGCTTCCCGAGCAAAGGCTTTCACATCAGGAAAATGATGATAGGCCACACAAACTGTAATAACATCAAACATTTGATTTTTAAAGGACGTGTGTTCACAACTATTGACCTCAAACACCATATCAGGGCAGTTTTTCCTGGCATTTTCAATCATTTTTTCGGCAAGATCAACACCATACCCTTTGATCGCATATTTACTTGCCAGCATTTTCAGCAATCTGCCATTCCCGCAGGCAACATCTAAAATGCTCTCCCCAGGTTTAATTTTGATCTCCTCCAATAAGAGTTTTTTGAACTTCTCTGTAAACCTGCCGTCAAATGTATTGTCATAGTTGTCTGCTATGCGGTTATACCATTCTCTGGATTTTTCCTCAAATGTTTTCATGAGCGAATCCTCCAATACCTGATTTCTAATCTTCAACCGCAAACAAGTAACCCCAGACTGTTTCACTGATCAAAGCCCATTTCCCATTTGCCAATTTACCTAAAATATATTTATCATCCTCTATCCTGGCACCAAGTATGGCAAAGAGATTTTCAGCTCTGGCAGTCTCGTAATCATCTTCTGAGACTGCATCCTGATCAAATCCTTCAAGAAGTCCTCCTTTTTCAAATTCAGCATAAGGATTAAACCCGAATTCATGGATCCTGATCATTTCAAAGCCTCCTCACTGTTAACAAATATAGTTCCCTAAATTCACCGCACAACACAACAACCGACCTTGTCTGGTCGGTTACGCTGCTCGCTCTGTACGGGGAAAAGCGTCCAAAGGCATCCCCGCATTCATCGCCCCCTGCTGGTATAAAATTCCTTCCTAATAATTTTATTG
>DATMYJ010000018.1:0-13204 GCA_035561015.1 Desulfitobacteriaceae bacterium
TATAATTATATTATGGATTTTGTAGTGACCAGGATCAGTGCCCTGCAGGAGTATTTGACCCTGAATCCCCAGATTCAGAACACCCTTTTTTCGTCTACTGAGAGTATCCTGAAATCTGTTCAGGATTGGGCTAAAACCAGCAGCATTTTTCTGCTGAACTTTTTGTCAGCCTTGCCTGGAGCTTTCGTAATATTCGTGGTGTCGATTGTGGCTGCTCTGCTGACAAGCATGGCTTTTCCCGATGTGAAAAATTTCCTTAATAGGTTTGTGCCCCAGCGCTGGCAAGGAAATGCCAAGATTGTCGGTCAGGATCTGGGAGTTGTTTTAGTCGGTTTTTTGCGTGCCGAGATCATTTTGGTCTCAGTGACAATGATTATTACCACTTTCGGCTTGATCCTGATCGGTAATCGGTATGCTGTGACTATCGGGGTATTTGCAGGTTTATTGGATCTGTTTCCGATTGTGGGGACAGGAGTTATATTTGTACCCTGGATTATGGTGTTATTGATTTATGGTTCGGTAGGCGCCGGCATCAAGATCCTGGTGGTCTGGGTAATTGCAGTTGTCGTGCGTCAAGCCCTGGAACCTAAAGTTATGTCCAAGAATATCGGCTTGCATCCCCTGCCTACCCTGGTATCCATGTATGCCGGTTTAAAACTTTTGGGCGGGGCTGGTCTGATTCTGGGTCCGACGATTGTTATTATTTATGAAGCCATACGGAAGAGCTTACTCCTAAATAAGCAAACCGCCAAGCAAGCTGAGGGTCCCAGTGATTACAGGGATGAAACCGAAGGATAGAAGCTGAAGCTAACTATAAATTTGGAAGTGAATTAATTGAAAACATTAACCATATTAGGATCAACCGGCTCAATCGGACGACAGACCCTGGAAGTTGTCAGGGCTTTTCCAGGACAGCTCCGGGTTCATGCCTTGGCAGCCGCCAGGAGTACGGATTGCATGGAGGAACAGGTCAGGGCTTTCCGTCCTGCTCTTGCGGTTATGATGGAGGAAAAAGCGGCTGCCGATCTCCGGGAACGGGTCAGGGATTTGCCTGTGGTTGTGGCAGGCGGGATGGAGGGGGTGCTGCAGGCCGCGACCGCCCCGCAAGTTGATACGGTAGTGACAGCCTTGAGCGGACGTATCGGTTTGGAGCCAACCTTGGCTGCACTCAGGGCCGGAAAGGCAATTGCCCTGGCCAATAAGGAAACCTTAGTGGCGGCAGGGGAACTGGTTTTGGAAACAGCGCGCCAGATGTCTTGCCCTATCTTGCCGATAGACAGTGAGCATTCGGCGATTTTTCAGTGCCTGGAAAGTGATCCCCGGACAGTGGAAAAAATCATCTTAACTGCTTCAGGCGGGCCGTTTCTAGGTTGGTCACGTCCCCAAATGGCCTCTGTGACCCCAGAGGATGCCCTGCGGCATCCAAACTGGGATATGGGTTGGAAAATAACAATAGATTCGGCAACTATGATGAATAAAGGGCTGGAAGTGATTGAAGCTCATCATCTTTTTAATATCACTTATGAAAACATCGAGGTTCTGATCCATCCGGAAAGTATTGTCCATTCTATGGTTGCCTATCGGGACGGCTCAGTGTTGGCCCAGCTGGGAAAACCTGACATGCGCCTGCCTATTCAGTATGCTTTAAGTTATCCGGCCCGTTGGCCTAACCCTTTTCAGCGTTTAGACCTGAGAGGAAAAACATTGTCTTTCCTCGAGCCTGATCTGGAGGAGTTTCCGGCCTTGGCTTTAGCCTGGGAGGCTGGCCGTCAGGGCGGAACCTTGCCTGCGGTAATGAATGCCGCTAATGAGGTTGCAGTTTTGGCTTTCCTGCAGGGACGCCTGGCCTATTCCGGGCTGATAGAATTAGTAAGGGAAGTCTGTGCCGCTCACCGTGTCACAGAACATCCCGATTTGACTGCGATCCTGGAAGCAGACGGCTGGGCCCGTGAGCAGGCAGAAAAACTGGTATGCTGCACAAAGTTCGCTGCCCGACCCATGTAATAAAATCTCTGAGATACGAGCATCGTATCTCGTGTCACGAATATCAAATATCGAATACGGGGGGTGTAAATTTTGCTGACAGTTTTGGCATTTGTTTTTGCTTTAGCGCTGATGATAGTAGCTCATGAATTAGGCCATTTCCTGGTAGCCAAATGGCAGGGAATCAAAGTTTTGGAATTCGGTCTGGGTTTTGGTCCGAAGCTCGCCGCTTATCAGGGCAAAGGAACATTATATACCCTGCGCCTGGTTCCTTTGGGCGGCTTTGTCAAATTATACGGTATTGATGCGGTGACAAATGATCAGGGTATTCCGGTTATTGCTTCGGCCCAGGATCAGGATAGTTTCCTGAACAAGAGTGTTTGGCGGCGTTTTACAGTAATTGCTGCCGGACCTCTCATGAATTTTGTCCTGGCTGCGGCCTTGTTTATAGTGGTCTTTGTCTATTTGGGGATTCCCGGAGCAGGAAACAGTAATATGATTGGCTCTCTGATTGCTGATAAACCGGCAGTCCAAAGCGGCCTGCTCCAGGGAGACCGTATTATTGCTGTCGATGATACACCTACCCCTGACTGGAACAGCCTGACAAATGTTATTCATGCCAAACCCAATCAGACTATAGTCCTCTCCGTAGAGCGGGGAACGGAACAAAAGACTTTTACAATCTTAACTGTTCAGGATCTGCAGAGCGGTTTCGGGCTGATCGGTATCCAGCCGGAGATAGTTTATGAACATGTATCCGTATTTCAGGCCATTCAGCTGGGCTTAACTAATACCATAATGTTTATCAGAGAAATATTTGTGCTCCTGATGCAAATGATCAGTGGCCAGATTCCTGCGGAAGTTGGCGGTCCGATAGCAATTGCCCAAGCTATAGGAGAAGCTGCTCATCAGGGACTGGCGAATTTCCTGTTGTTAACTGCCTTGCTAAGTGTAAATCTGGGACTTGTCAACCTTTTTCCGATTCCGGCCCTGGATGGCAGCCGTCTGGTTTTTCTGATTTTGGAAGGTGTGCGCCGCAAGCCGCTGAAGCCCGAAAGAGAGAATCTGATTCACCTGGTTGGTTTTGTGCTGCTCCTCGCCCTGATGCTGGCGATAACCTATCAGGATATAGTGCGGGTATTTTTTTAAGGCCGATTAGGATGGGGGACGATAGAGTGCAAAAAACAAAACAGGTTAAAGTAGGCAATGTCTTGATCGGCGGCGGAGCGCCGGTTGTTATTCAATCCATGACTAATACAGATACCCGCAATACGGCTCAAACTCTGGCCCAGATAGCGGCTTTGGCTGCTGCCGGCTGTGAAGTTGTCCGTCTGGCCGTGATCGATGAGCAGGCGGCGGATTCTTTACTGCCCTTGGTGCGGCAAAGTCCTTTGCCGCTCATTGCTGATATCCATTTTGATTACAAATTAGCCCTGAGGGCTTTGGAACAGGGCATTCAGGGCCTGCGTCTTAATCCTGGTAATATTGGAGCCCGCTGGAAAGTCCGGGAAATTGTCCGGGCAGCCCGGGAACGTCTGGTTCCGATTCGCATCGGGGTCAACGCCGGTTCGCTGGAAAAGGATCTGCTGGTTAAGTACCACGGACCCAGTGCTGAAGGGATGGTAGAAAGTGCCTTCAGACATGTTCACCTGCTGGAAGAGGAAGGCTATGATCAGATCAAGTTATCACTGAAAGCTTCGAAAGTACCGTTGATGCTGCAGGCTTACCGGCAGATTTCTAGTTGTCTGGAATATCCGCTGCATGTGGGGGTGACAGAGGCTGGGACGGTGCGTTCCGGAATAATTAAATCAGCTGTTGGGATTGGCGCTTTGCTGGCCGAAGGAATCGGAGATACTATCCGGGTATCTCTTACAGGGGATCCACTCCGGGAAATTCCGGTCGCTTTACAGATCCTGCGGGTCCTGGGGTTGCGGCAGCAGGCAGCAGAACTGATAAGCTGTCCGACTTGCGGCAGAACCCAGGTTGATTTGAGTGTCCTGGCTGAAAAGGTTGAAGATAAGTTAGATTCTCTTCCTGCCTTGGACAAGCCTCTGAAAGTAGCTGTTATGGGCTGCGCGGTTAACGGCCCCGGGGAGGCCAGAGAGGCGGATCTGGGGATTGCCGGCGGAAAAGGGATGGGACTGATTTTCCGTAAAGGCCATTTATTCGCTTCTGTGCCTGAGGAGGAATTACTGCCGGCTTTGCTGGAGGAAATAGACGAATTTGTCAGACTGCATAGAAAAAGTGATACATCGGCCTGATAAGAATATAATATGATCTGATTACCTGGTTCAGATAATAAAGCCTAGTTAAAATGAAGGGAATGGAAGCATATGCGAGTGAGTCAGCTGTTAAATCCTACTTTAAGGGAGGTTCCGGCGGAAGCGGAGATTGTCAGTCATAAGTTGATGCTCCGGGCTGGTTTGATCCGCAAGGCGGCAGCCGGAATATATACCTATTTGCCTTTAGGCCTGCGGATTTTAAGGAAAATAGAAAAGATTGTGCGGGAAGAGATGGATGCCAAAGGCGGTCAGGAAATCTTGCTGCCGATCATGCAGCCCGCCGAACCTTGGCAGGAAACCGGACGCTGGGATATTTACGGAGACGAAATGTTCCGCCTGCGGGATCGCCATGGACGTGAATTTTGCTTGGGGCCGACTCATGAGGAAATAGTAACCGATCTGGTAAGAGGAGAGGTCCGTTCCTATAAGCAGCTTCCTCTGTTACTCTACCAGATTCAAAATAAATATCGGGATGAGCGTCGTCCCCGATTCGGTTTAATGCGCGGACGGGAATTCATCATGAAGGATCTCTATTCCTTCGATCGGGATGAAACCGGACTGGAAATAAGTTACAGAAAAATGTATGAGGCTTACAGCCGGATCTTCAGCCGCTGCGGACTTACTTTTCGTCCTGTTGAAGCTGATGCCGGGGCAATCGGCGGTACAGGCGGCACCCACGAGTTTATGGTCTTGGCTGAATCCGGCGAGGCTGCCGTTGTTTACTGTCCGGCTTGTGATTATGCCGCCAATGTGGAAAAGGCTGAGTGCCGGCCTTATCCAGTAGCTGACTCAGCCGCAGCGGGTCCTCTTGCGCTGGTGCCAACCCCCGGAGCCAGGACTATTGAACAGGTCAGTACCTGTCTGGCTGTTCCCAGGACCAGGCTCCTCAAATCCTTGCTCTATCAGGGGGATGACCAGGTATTCCTGGTCTTGTTGCGGGGCGACCGGGAAGTAAACGAGGTAAAACTGAACAATGCCTTAGGCGGTTTTCTTTCCCTGCAGCTTGCTTCTCCGGAAGTAGTCCAAAGCACTTTGGGCTGTGAACCAGGATTTGTAGGACCTGTAGGAATACCCCAGGATCTGAAAATAATAGCTGATTTGGAAGTGGAGTTGATGCCGCAGCTGGTATGCGGCGCTAATCAGGCAGATCAGCACTTGGTCAATGTGACACCAGGAAAGGATTTCCGCATTGAGCAGCAGTTTGATCTCCGCATGATTGAAAGCGGTGAAAAATGCCCTCGCTGTTCCGCCCCTTTACAGGAGGCCCGGGGAATTGAAGTAGGCCAGGTATTCAAACTTGGGACTAAGTACAGCAAAGCCTTGCAGGCAACCTACTATGATGAAAATGGCAAGGAACAGCTTTGTGTCATGGGCTGTTACGGAGTGGGCCTGAGTCGGACTATAGCTGCGGCCATTGAGCAGAGTCACGATCAGGACGGAATAATCTGGTCGATGACCATTGCTCCTTATCACTGCCTTATTGTTCCGGTTAACATGAAAGATGCGCTGGTCCGGGAAACTGCGGAACAGCTTTATGCCCAACTGCTGGAAGCAGGGGTTGAAGCAGTCCTGGATGACAGGGATGAACGGGCGGGGGTCAAGTTTAAGGATGCTGATTTGCTGGGTTACCCGCTCCGGGTTAATGTAGGCAGCAAATCTTTAGCCACAGGCCATGTGGAACTTCGTTCTCGCGCTTCCGGCCAAACCGAATTGGTGCCGGTGGATGAGCTGGCGAATATTGTTAAGGAACAAGTGACTCAGGCCTTGTCAGAAAAGTCAGCATAGGGGGAGATAAGATGCCAGGACCGGTGGCGTTGGGAGAAGTTCCCTTTTTTTCGCAGCTTCCTGCTGAATGGCAGATTCCTCTGCAAGCTTATCTGAAAACAACGACCCTGGAACAGGTTGAGGTAATCCCGCGGGAGAAGAAATGGGTTTTTCGTTTGACCGCAACCCAGTATTTGAACCAGGCTCTTTTAAATCCTTTGACCGAATTATTGCTTGCTCATGTTCCGGGAATAGACTGTATTGACTGGTGTATAGATTTATTGCAGCCGGCAGCTTCGCTGCAGGAGATCTGCCATCTTTACTGGCAGGAAATCATCAGCGATCTGAGCGCTCTGCTGCCGGGGATGCGCGGCTGGCTGGGAGGAATGACCTCTTATCAGGTGACAGAGCAGCAGTTGATTATTTGTCTCTCCAATGTTTTAGGGGTAGAGTATATCAGAACAAAACATAAGGTGCTGGAAAAATATCTCTACCAAAGGTTTGGAATTGCAGTTCAGGTCTCCTGTGAATTAGTGACAGAGCAAATCCCGACAGAATATTTTGCCCTAACAGAAGAGGCAGAACAAGAATGTCTGCAGGAATTGCTGGCTCTCAATTCTAAATCCAGCCCAAACTCTGCTGCCAAGTCCAGAGATCATTGCATCCTGGGCCGGGAATTTAAGGCTGAGGCGATTCCTTTGCGCCAGATACAGGATGAAGAACGGCAAGTGGTAGTCAGCGGTGAGCTTTTTAATTTGGATTACCGCCCTCTGAAGACCGGGCGCAAACTGCTGACCTTTGATATGACCGATAAAACAGACTCCATCTCGGCTAAAGTATTTCTCAAGGAGGAACAAACCGGGCTGGATTTAACAAACGGAGACTGGATCTCCGTGCGGGGGCCGGTTCAATATGATCGCTATTCTTCCGTCCTGACTCTGATGCCCAAGGATATCCAGCGTGTTCAGCCTCTTATCCGCGAAGACGAGGCAGAAGTCAAACGCATCGAATTGCATCTCCACACCCGGATGTCGACCATGGATGCTGTGGCTTCAGCGGAGGATCTGATCAAACGAGCTGCCTTCTGGGGACATAAATCTCTGGCTATCACTGATCACGGGGTTGTTCAGGCCTTTCCGGAAGCTGTGGCTGCCGGCAAGAAATATGGGGTAAAAATAATCCTGGGGGTGGAAGGCTACCTCCTCGATGATGCCCCGGGTTCAGTGCCTAAACAAGGCAAAAGCCGCCACATCATTATCCTGGTACGCAATGCTGTTGGTTTAAAGAATTTGTATCGCCTGATCACCCTTTCCCACCTGGACCACTTTTATCGCCGGCCCCGCATGCCCCGGTCGCAGATCAAGACCTATCGGGAAGGTCTGCTTCTGGGATCGGCCTGTGAGGCAGGTGAACTGATTCAGGCTATTCTGCGTCAGGAAAGCTGGGACAAGCTGCTGCAGATAGCTGCTTTCTATGATTATCTGGAAATTCAGCCTCTCGGCAATAATTCTTTCTTGCTCCGTAATGGTCTGGTTTCCGGGCCAGAAGAACTGCAGGAGATCAATAAGACTGTGCTGCGCCTGGGGCAAACCCTGCAAAAACCCGTGGTGGCAACCGGCGACGTCCACTTTCTTGATTCCGAGGATGAGGTTTACCGGCGAATTTTAATGGCTGGTAAAGGCTTTGAAGATGCTGATCAGCAGGCTCCCCTTTATTATCGAACCACAACCGAAATGCTGAGTGAATTTAGTTATTTAAGTCAGGAAGAAGCTCTGGAGGCTGTTATCTATGCCCCAGAGAGAATAGCTGGGCTGATTGAGGAATTAAAGCCTTTCCCGGATGATCTTTTCTCTCCCACTATCCCGGGCGCTGAGGATAAGATCAGGCAAATGTCCTGGGAACAGGCTTATCAGCTTTACAATAAGCCCCTGCCGCCTCTGGTGCAGAAACGCCTGGAAAAAGAACTGAAGTCGATTATCGGGCACGGTTTTTCAGTTTTATACCTGATTGCTCATCTTCTGGTCAAAAAATCCAATGATGACGGTTATCTGGTTGGTTCCCGCGGTTCGGTGGGTTCCTCTTTAGTAGCGACCATGACCGGCATTACCGAAGTTAATCCCTTACCACCTCATTACAGGTGTAAAAATAGCTCTTGCCTGCACTCCATCTGGATAGAAGACGGCAGCGTGGGAGCTGGGGTTGATTTGCCCGACTGCGTTTGTCCCAAGTGTGGACAGCCTCTGGCCAAAGACGGCTTTGATATTCCTTTTGAAACTTTTTTGGGTTTTGAAGGGGACAAGGTTCCGGATATTGATCTCAATTTTTCCGGGGAATATCAAGCCCGGGCTCATCGCTATACCGAGGAATTGTTTGGCAGTGACTATGTTTTCCGGGCTGGGACGATTGCTACTATTGCTGATAAAACTGCGTTTGGATATGTAAAAAATTACCTGGAGGAACGCAAACTGCGTTTCAAACCGGCAGAAATGGCCCGCCTGGTCAATGGTTGTACCGGGGTAAAACGGACAACCGGCCAACATCCCGGCGGCTTAATGGTGGTACCCAAAGATTATGATATTCATGATTTTACTCCTTTGCAGAGGCCGGCTGATGATCCCAAATCCCCGCTGCTCACTACTCATTTTGATTATCATTCGATTTCCGGGCGTTTGGTTAAACTTGATATCTTAGGCCATGATGATCCCACCGCCTTGAAGATGTTGGAGGAGTTAACGGGGATTGATGCTCGCACAGTCAATTTGGATGACCCTGTCACCATGTCGCTTTTTTCCGACGCCGAAGCGTTGGGAGTCACAGCCCAGGAAATCCGGACAAAAACAGGTACTTACGGGGTTCCGGAATTCGGGACGAAATTTGTCAGACAAATGCTGGAGGATACTCAACCCCGGACTTTTTCTGATTTGGTACGTATTTGCGGCTTATCTCACGGGACAGATGTCTGGCTGGGAAATGCCCAGGAACTGGTGCGCAGCGGTCAGGCAGCTATTTCCGCAATTATCGCTTGCCGTGACGATATTATGGTCTATCTGATCAGCAAAGGCTTGGATCCGGTAAAAGCCTTTAAGATTATGGAGAATGTCCGTAAAGGCAAGGGCCTGAAACCGGAAGATATTGAAGATATGAGTTCTCACGCTGTTCCGGACTGGTATATAGCCTCTTGCCAGAAAATCAAGTATATGTTTCCCAAGGCCCATGCCGTCGCCTATGTTATGATGTCTTTCCGTATTGCCTGGTATAAACTGCATTATCCGGCTGCTTTTTACGCCACTTTCTTTACCGTACGGGCTGATGAATTCGATATTGATCTGATTTGTCAGGGCCGTCAAGCCTGCCTGCAAAAAATCGAGGAGATTGAGAATAAAGGCAATGAGGCCACAGCTAAGGAAAAAAATCTGCAGACAATCCTCGAACTTGCTGCGGAAATGGATCTGCGGGGAATTCCTATCCTGAAGGTTGATTTGCATAAGTCCCAGGCCACTTCTTTTACAATTACTCCGGCCGGAATACTTCCTCCTTTTACTTCCTTACAGGGATTAGGGGAAACGGCAGCCCGCAGTATTGTGGCTTTACGGGCAGAAAACGGAATTTCTTCTGTCGAAGATTTACGCAGTTATGCCAAATTAAGCAAAACGGTAATCGAGATCCTGGACAAACACGGCTGTCTGCAGGGTATCCCGGAACAAAACCAGTTAAGTTTTTTTTGCCGATAACCGCTCTTCTTTGTACAATTTGTCCAAATAGTTGCAATAGGCTAAGGGATATGGTATATTGTTAATAAGATATACATGAATGGAAAGAGTGGGTTTTCGCCCACTCTTTCATTTATACTGTTTACTGCTATATTGTTTGCCGCTTAACCCAGTGAAATGATTGTTAGAAATTGTGGTTTTAGTTTTTCGATTTCTGCTCAAGGTTCTGATAAAGGAGAGATACAGATGAGCCAGGGTGTGGAAGAGCGTGTCAGAGTTCTGGTGGAACCGGTAATCAAGGCTAAAGGTCTGGAACTGGATGATGTCGAGTATGTAAAAGCAGGGGCGTATTGGTATTTACGTCTTTTTATCGATAAGGATGGCGGTGTAGACATAGATGACTGCAGCAGGGCAAGTCATGCAGTCAGCGAACTGCTGGACAAATCAGACATAATCCGGCAATCCTATATCCTGGAGGTTTCTTCCCCGGGTCTGGAAAGGTCCTTAAAGAAAACCGAAGATTTTGAGCGCTATCGGGGAAAACTGGTAGCTGTTGAAACTAATAAGCCTCATAAAGGTTATCAGGAGTTCAGCGGTTATCTTCTGGGTCTGGAAAATGAAGAGATCATACTTGAATATGAGGGAAATCGTATGGCTATTCCCCGCAATATTGTTAAGAAAGCGCATCTTGTGCTCCAATTGAACACAACATCTGATGTATGATGTTGCTCGCGAATTTTTATTGCCATACACAAGGGGGAAAGTAGAATAATGAATATGGAGTTTATCGAGGCCCTTCATGAGCTGGAAAAAGAACGGGGAATTTCTTCCGAGATTCTTTTTGAAGCCATCGAGGCGGCTCTCATCTCCGCCTACAAGAAAAATTTTGCATCTCTACAGAACGTTCGGGTTCACATTGATCGGCAAAGTGGAGAGTTTAAAGTTTTTGCACGGAAAACAGTTGTAGAGAATACAGAGGACCCCCGAACACAGATTAGTTTGGCTGAGGCCCGCCAAGTGGATCCTAACTACAATCTCAATGATATCCTGGAAAATGAAGTTACGCCGCGTGATTTTGGCCGGATAGCTGCTCAAACGGCCAAACAGGTGGTTGTCCAGCGCATCCGGGAGGCTGAGCGGGGGATGATTTATGATGAGTACATCAATCGCGAAGGGGATATCGTCACAGGCGTAGTGCAGCGCTATGAACAGAAAAATGTTATTATTGATCTGGGTAAAGTGGAGGCTGTCCTGGCAGCACAGGAACAAATACCAGGTGAAACTTATCAGCCTTTCGAACGCATTAAGACCTATGTTGTAGAAGTCAAGAAAACTACTAAAGGTCCGCAAATTATGTTGTCAAGAACACATCCTGGGCTGATCAAGCGTTTATTTGAACTGGAAGTTCCGGAAATTCATGATGGAATTGTGGAGATAAAGGGAGTTTCCAGAGAGGCTGGAGCTCGTTCCAAGATTGCAGTTTATTCCCGTGATCCAAATGTCGATCCGGTAGGAGCTTGCGTTGGTCCCAAAGGGAATAGGGTTCAGGCAATCGTGGCTGAACTAAAAGGGGAAAAAATCGATATCGTTAATTACTCTTTGGACTATCAGGAATTTGTTGCCAATGCCCTTTCGCCGGCTAAAGTAATTGGGGTTTATCCCAAAGCAGATGAAAAAGTGGCCTTGGTGGTAGTACCGGATTATCAGCTTTCTCTGGCTATTGGCAAGGAGGGCCAAAATGCCCGTCTGGCAGCCAAATTAACCGGCTGGAAAATCGATATCAAGAGTGAGTCCCAAGCCCTGGCTCAGAATCTCATTTCTCAGGAAGACCAGTACTATTCAGATGAAGAATATGCCGAGTATGACGAAAATGGCAATTATATTGGTCTAGAAAAAGATGAATACGAAGCTGAATATGATGATGAGTATGATGAGTATGATGAAGACGGGAATTACATTGGAGATGCCGGGACCGGAGAGTACAGGGAAAATGAGGAATATGCTGAAAACACGGAATATAACGAGAATGTGGAGTATGCTGCGAACGATGAATATGACGAAAATGGGAACTATACCGGTAATGAAGAGTACGAAGGCTATGATCAGGATTTAATTAATCGGGATAGTCAGGCTGAAGAATTGACAGAATATGAAACAGAAGTGTCTCAGCAAGCGGATGATATGCTTGTGCTGGTTGGGCAGAATGAGAAAATAGCGCTGAGCGATAATACCAGCAGAAAAAAAAAGAAAAGCAAGTGATAAAGATATGAAAACACGCAAGATTCCCATGCGGATGTGCTTGGGTTGCCAGGAAATGCATCCCAAAAAAGAATTATTACGTATTGTTAAAACTCCGGAAGGGGTTGTTGAAATAGATCCTGGCGGTAAAAAAAATGGCCGGGGGGCTTATCTTTGTCTGCGGCTTGATTGTCTGCAGAATGCTCTGAAAAGGCATCAGCTGCAAAAGACTTTTGGCCCTGATATCACACCGGAATTCCTTGAAGACCTGGAAGAGAAGATGATTTCTTCTTGAACAGACGAATTTTTTCTCTGCTGGGCCTGGCCAGGCGGGCCGGAAAAATTTTTTCCGGAGAATCTCAGACTGAGGCAATGCTGAAGAAGAAAAAAGGACACCTGCTGATTTGTGCTGAAGATGCTCCGGGTGTCCAAAAAAAGTATGAACAGTGGGCAGGTGACCTGAAAATACCTGTTATTGTTTTTGGAACCAAACAGGAATTGGGAACAGCTTTGGGGCTTTCACCTCGGGCGGTTATTTTGGTTAATGATGAAGGCTTTGCCAGAGCGATTTTAAAGGTAAGGAGCTGATTGCCTGGAATTATGATCGTGGTTTAAGTATGTGGGGGTGGATTAATGACAAATAGTCGTGTTCATGAATTAGCAAAAGAATTAAACATCAGCAGTAAAGATGTTATGGCAAATCTTGAGGCTTTAGGGGTAGAGGTAAAAAATCATTTAAGTACGGTGGAAAAAGCAGATGCTGATAGGCTTCGTTCCCGTATATCTGAGACCAAGGGAGGGGAGCCGATCGTTGAAAAGCCTGAACCCCACACTTTAGCCCCTGGCAGATCTGATATTCCCAGGGAATCAGGCCCGGAAAAAAGCAGGGCAGGAGAACCTCCGATAACTTCTCCGGCAGCGCCGGCACCTCATCCGGGATTGGAAGGCAGACCGCCGGGAGCGCGTCCGCCGATGGAAGGCAGGCCGCCGGGGGCACGTCCGCCGATGGAGGGCAGACCGCCGGGGGCACGTCCGCCGATGGAAGGCAGACCGCCGGGGGTACGTCCGCCGATGGAGGGCAGACCGCCGGGAGCGCGTCCGCCGATGGAGGGCAGGCCGCCGGGAACACGTCCGCCGATGGAGGGCAGACCGCCGGGAGCGCGTCCGCCGATGGAAGGCAGGCCGCCGGGGGCACGTCCGCCGATGGAGGGCAGACCGCCGGGGGCA
>DATMYJ010000019.1:0-6402 GCA_035561015.1 Desulfitobacteriaceae bacterium
ATTTAATATTGTGAACAATGGCGTTCATCACTAAGACTTCGGCCTGCGGGCCTTGTTAATTGATGAACGCTTTTTATGCAAAAGGAGGAGAATACTATTTCCTGATCCTTCAGCAGATCCTTTGCGTGAGCCTATGGAAACAAAATCCTATTCTATCATATTAACAATATGTTTATATCTTAATCATATTAATCATAAAATTATAACAACAGACAGAAGACAGAAGACAAAATTCTTAAACTCCAATAAAGGGTGTGTAAAATGCAAAGTTATAATTTGCCAAAAAAACAGGGTCTTTATGATCCAGCCTTAGAACATGATGCCTGCGGTATGGGATTTGTTGTTAATATCAAGGGTCAGAAATCTCATGATATTGTCGATGAAGCTTTAACAGTCCTGGAAAACTTGAGTCACAGGGGAGCAAGCGGAGCAGATGAAAATACCGGTGACGGGGCAGGAATAATGATCCAGATACCTCATGATTTCTTCAAACGGGAATGTGATGTTCTGGGTTTTGATTTGCCGGAAAAAGGCAGTTACGGTGTGGGTATGATATTTGCTCACAGGTATGATGATTTCAGAAAAACGCAGATGGAAACCTTCGAAAAAATCGTGCAGGAGGAAGGCCTGAAGATCCTGGGCTGGAGGGAAGTACCGATCGATAAGACAACGATCGGCGAAAGCGCCAAAGCCGTAATGCCCAGATTTATCCAGGTTTTTATCGAAAAGGATCCCGCTATAGCAGATGAAATGGATCTGGAAAGAAAGTTTTATATCATCAGAAAAAGAGCGGAAAAGGTCATTACCCCGATGTGTGAAGACAAGGGCGGCACATTTTATGTCGCCAGCCTTTCGTCAAAAACTATCGTTTATAAAGGCATGCTTACAGCAGAACAGCTGAGAAATTTCTATCTCGATCTTTCAGATCTTGATTTCGTCTCAGCACTGGCTATGGTCCATTCAAGGTTCAGCACTAACACATTCCCAAGCTGGGAGAGAGCACATCCCAACAGATATATTGTCCACAATGGTGAAATAAATACCATCAGAGGCAATGTAAACTGGATGAAGGCGAGACAGAAATGTATTGCTTCACCCCTTTTTGCCGATCTCTCCAAAGTTTACCCTATAGTCGACGAAACAGGCAGTGACTCCTCGATGTTTGACAACAGCCTGGAATTTCTTCACCTTACCGGAAGGTCGCTTCCTCACGCCGTGATGATGATGATTCCCGAACCCTGGGAAAAGAATGTAATGATGTCCAAAGAAAAAAAGGACTTCTACGAATTCAACAACTTTATCATGGAGCCTTGGGATGGTCCTGCGGCCATGGCCTTTACTGACGGCGTGGTCATAGGCGGTGTCCTGGACAGAAACGGACTCCGACCTTCCAGGTATTATGTAACCAAAGACGACAAGGTTATCCTGGCCTCAGAGGTGGGGGTACTTGATATCAGACCTGAAAATGTTAAATATAAGGGCAGGCTGGAACCGGGTAAAATGCTGCTTATTGATACCAAGGCGCAGAGAATCATCTCTGATGAAGAAATCAAGCATAATGTCTCGACTTTCCATCCCTATGAAGAATGGAACAAGAGGCATATTGTTAAACTCAGCGATCTGCCGGCCGGGGAAGAGAAGGCAGAAAAGGTAAGGGAAGATCTGATCCAACAACAGAAAGCCTTCGGTTATACCTATGAAGATATCAGTAAAATGATCAAGCCGATGGCTATTGACACTCTGGACCCTGTGGGAGCCATGGGAATGGATTCGCCGCTGGCTGTCTTGTCAGAGAAACCGCAGATGCTCTATGTTTATTTCAAACAGCTTTTTGCCCAGGTCACCAATCCTCCGATCGACGGAATCAGGGAAGAAATCATAACTTCAAGCAGCATGCTGCTGGGAAATGCCGGGAATCTGCTGGATCCCGATCAGAATAATTCAGCCAGCATTTTCCTGGAACATCCGATCCTGACAAATGAACAGCTTGATACAATAAAACACCTGAATAATCACAAGTTTAAATCAGCTGTAATTCCCATCCTTTATAAGGCCTCAGAAGGGGTAAGGGATCTGGAAAAGGCTTTAAACAAAATCTTCAGAGAAGCTGACAAAGCTATCAGTGAAGGGGCCAATATCATTATCCTCTCGGACAGAGGCGCAGATGACAAGCTGGCACCGATCCCTGCGCTTTTGGCATCCTCCGGACTTCACCACCACCTGATAAGAAGAGAGATCAGGACCAGTGTGGGAATTGTTCTGGAATCAGGAGAACCAAGGGAAGTGCACCATTTCTGTACACTGATAGGCTATGGAGTAACTGCCATCAATCCCTATATAGCCTATGAAACCATTAAAGACCTTGCTGAAAAAGGGTCGCTGAATGGACTTGACTATTTCGAGAGTAAGCAGAACTTCATTAAAGCCTCAGTGAAAGGTATTCTTAAAGTACTCACTAAAATGGGTATTTCAACAATGCGCAGCTATCACGGAGCTCAAATATTTGAGGCGATAGGGCTCAAAAAAGATCTTATTGATAAGTATTTCACTATGACGCCATCCAGACTGGAAGGCATAGGTCTGGAAGAAATAGCAGTTGAAAATCAAATGAGGCATGATAGCGCCTATGATAAAAATTCACTTTATACTGACACCCTGGAATTAGGCGGATATTTCCAGTGCAAGGATGACGGGGAAATCCATCTCTATAATCCCGAATCCATCTACCTGCTGCAGAGAGCATGCCGGGAAGGAGACTACAGTCTTTACAAGGATTACTCGAAAAAGATCAACGGCGAGGAAATATACACCTTAAGACATCTGCTTGATTTCAATTTCAACGCCGGCGACACCATTCCTATTGAAGAAGTGGAACCGGTTGATTCTATCGTCAGAAGGTTTAAGACCGGGGCTATGTCCTACGGTTCCATCAGTAAGGAAGCTCACGAATGTCTGGGCATCGCCATGAACAGACTAGGCGGGAAAAGCAACAGTGGTGAAGGCGGAGAGGACAGTGCAAGATTTAAGGTATTGGCAAATGGAGATACTAAAAACAGTGCCATTAAGCAGGTTGCCTCAGGACGTTTCGGTGTTACCAGCAACTATCTGGCGAATGCTCAGGAAATACAGATAAAAATGGCTCAGGGAGCAAAACCCGGTGAAGGCGGCCAGCTTCCGGGACGTAAGATTTACCCGCCAATTGCCCGGGTAAGGCATTCAACTCCGGGCGTAGACCTTATTTCACCGCCACCGCACCATGATATCTATTCAATCGAAGATCTGGCTGAGCTTATCCACGACCTGAAAAATGCTAACCGGGAAGCAAACATTAATGTCAAGCTCGTTTCGGAAGTAGGGGTAGGAACGATAGCTGCCGGGGTAGCGAAAGGAAAAGCAGACGTTATACTGATCAGCGGCTACGACGGAGGAACCGGAGCTTCCCCCAGGACAAGCATCAAAAATACCGGACTGCCCTGGGAACTGGGACTGGCTGAGACTCATCAGACTCTTGTTCTGAACAGACTGAGAGACAGAGTGGTTTTGGAAACAGACGGGAAACTGCTGTCGGGAAGAGATGTTGTAATTGCTTCAATGCTTGGAGCTGAAGAATTTGGCTTTGCGACAACACCGCTCATTGCCATTGGCTGTGTAATGATGAGGGTGTGTAACCTTAATACCTGTCCTGTGGGGATAGCTACTCAGAATGAAGACTTAAGAAAAAATTTCACCGGCAAGCCGGAACATGTTGAGAATTTTATGTGCTTTGTCGCTCAGGAAGTACGTGAAATCATGGCTAAACTGGGAATTAGAACAATCACTGAAATGGTGGGACGAACAGACAAACTCAGACAAAAAGACAGTGTAAAGAATTGGAAGGCTGCTCATCTGGATCTGTCTCAGATCCTGTATCAGCCCTACGCCGGTGCCGATGTCGGCAGATTCAAAATGCAGCCGCAAAATCATAATCTGGAAAAATCTCTGGATATGAGAAAACTGCTCAGGATGTGCCAGCCGGCTCTGGAGCATAAGAAATCGATCAGAGCTAAACTGAAGATAAATAACGTAGACAGGGTTGTTGGAACAATAATCGGCAGCGAGATCTCGAAGCGATACGGCGAAGACGGACTTCCTGAGGATACAATCAAGCTGACATTTGTAGGTTCGGCCGGACAGAGTTTTGGCGCCTTTGCTCCCAAAGGAATGTCCCTTGAACTGGAGGGAGATTCCAACGACTATATAGGAAAAGGTCTTTCCGGCGCTAAAATTATTGTTTATCCTCCCAAAACTTCTGATTTTGAGCCTGAGAAAAATATTCTGATTGGCAATGTTGCTTTCTACGGGGCAACCTCAGGTGAAGCTTACATCAACGGCATCGCAGGGGAGAGATTCTGCGTAAGGAACAGCGGTGTAAGAGCAGTTATAGAAGGTGTGGGTGACCATGGCTGCGAATATATGACAGGCGGTAAAGTGGTTATCCTGGGTAAAACAGGGAGAAACTTTGCTGCCGGAATGTCTGGCGGTATAGCCTACATTCTGGATTTTGAGGAAATATACTGCAATAAGTCTATGGTGACACTGGAAAAAATCAGTTCCGAAGAGGAAATGAATGAAATCAAGGAAATGATTGAGAAACATGTGGCGTATACCGGCAGTCCTCAGGGCAGGAAAGTTCTTGAGGATTGGAAAAGCTATTCACTCAAGTTTACCAAGGTGATACCGATAGATTATAAACGTATGCTTGAAAATATTGATTACGCTCATCAGGCAGGCCTGCGCGGCGAAGAAGCGCTAATGGCTGCATTTGAAGGGAAATATTAAGATGCTTCAAGGATTACAGGAATTAAGGTGGGACTGACAATGGGAAAAGCTACTGGATTTTTAGAATATGAAAGAATTGATCCGAAAAAACGGCCGGCTGCAGAAAGAATCAATGACTGGAATGAAATAAGGCTGCCGCAGGATCCTGAGGTAGTAAAAACTCAGGGGGCGAGATGCATGGACTGTGGTGTTCCTTTCTGTCATGGTGGTGTGCTGTTAAACGGTATGGCAGCGGGTTGTCCTGTGCATAATCTTATTCCGGAGTGGAATGAGTTGGTCTATAAGGGACAGTGGGATGAAGCTTACAAAAGGCTTACAAGAACCAACCCTTTCCCGGAATTTACGGCCAGAGTGTGTCCGGCGCCGTGCGAAGGCTCCTGCACAGAAGGCTTAATTATGGAGTCTGTTACAATTAACAGTCTTGAATATGAGATAATCGAGAAGGCCTTCAAAGAAGGCTGGGTGACAACTAAGAAAGCCAAAGAAACAGGAAAGAAAGTCGCTGTTGTAGGTTCTGGTCCTGCCGGGCTGTCAGTTGCCTATTATCTGAATGCGGTCGGGCATGATGTAACTGTATTCGAAAGGGATGACAGACCCGGCGGACTGATGATGTATGGGATTCCCAATATGAAGCTGGAAAAAAGATTCATAGAAAGACGCCTTGACCTTATGAAGGCCTCAGGCATAAAATTTGTGCTCAATACAGAGGTGGGCAAAGACTTTAAAACCCAGGCGCTGGTTGATAATTATGATGCTGTTGTGCTCTGCGCAGGGGCATCCAAGGCGCGGGGACTTGATGTTGAAGGAAAAGGGCTTAAGGGTGTTTATTTTGCAGTAGACTTCCTGAAGGCCAATACCAAAAGTCTGCTTGATTCCAATCTTGAGGACGGCAACTATGTGAGTGCCAAAGGAAAGAATGTAATAGTCATCGGCGGAGGCGATACAGGAACTGACTGTGTTGCCACATCCATAAGGCATGGCTGTGTGAGTGTTTGCCAGTTTGAAATATTGCCTGAACCGTCTGAAAAAAGAATAGCAGAATCAAATCCCTGGCCGGAATGGCCGAAAAAGCTTAAAGTGGATTATGGTCAGGAAGAGGCAATAAGCCTATATGGCAAAGATCCGAGAAATTACCTTATTTCTGCCAAAAAGATCGTAGGGAATGAAAATGGCGAGGTCCAGGAAGTTCACACCGTTGCAGTCACCTGGGGTAAAGAAGCCTCCGGCAGATTTGGGCCTCAGGAAGTTCCGGGCAGCGCTAAAGTATGGAAAGCTGACCTTGTGCTTTTGGCAATGGGATTTTTAGGTCCGGAAGATACTATTCCGGAGGAACTTAAGCTGGAAAGAGATTCCAGGAGCAATATTAAAGCGGAATACGAGGTTTTCGAGACAAATGCGGAGAAGGTATTCGCCGCCGGCGATATGCGAAGAGGTCAAAGTCTGATTGTCTGGGCTATCCAGGAAGGGAAGCTGGCTGCAAGGGAAGTCGATAAATACCTTATGGGCAAAAGCGTGATTAAATAAATAACTGGCATAAATCAGACCCTATTCGGAAGAGCTTTGCAAGATTATCGGAGAAGATAT
>DATMYJ010000020.1:0-4611 GCA_035561015.1 Desulfitobacteriaceae bacterium
GATCTCAGACAAGAACAATATAATTATGCAAACAGCCACAGCAGCAATTACTGTAGGATACTGACCGGCAAAACCGCTTGCCGACATATGTTTATACAAAATGCCCGCATAAGCCCAAATGATAACAAGTCCGTAAGCAATATCTTTATTTTTTAACATTGTGACGCAGCCAATTATAAGACCAACAAAGATAATAATTACAGTCCAATTCGCTTCGGATATACCAAAACCATCCCAGCCTAAACTGACAAGAAGTACCGTAGCATTGGCAATGGTCGCAACGGTGATCCAGCCAAAGTAAATGCTGAAAGGAAGTCTTACGAGGATCTTCTCTCTAAACATAAGCCTGTTTTTGTTTATTTCCTGAATGATTAAAACTAAACAAATCAGGATGATAAGCATCAGTAAGAGTGATAGGGGTATGAGATGATAACTCCAGGAAAAAAGCCAGGCCGCATTGACAAGAGAAGTGATCGAAAAGTAAACTCCCACTTTGTTGAAGAAGTCCGCCTTTAAGCGGCTCTGATCAGCTTGAAAAAGACCGGTCTGATAAAGGGTATAGCCGGCCAGTAAAAGATAGATAATTCCCCAGATACTAAAAGTAATCCCTGCCGGAGCAAAAAGATTTTTGTAGGAATCCGATACCTGGGCTTGGGTTAGACCATTAATGGGCAGATAAATTGCGAGGGCATTTACCACAATCATGACCAAAAAAGAAATTGCAGTAATAACTTTAATAACAATACCACTTTTAGCTGTCATTATTAATCCCTCCCTGTTTCCTGATATTTTTGACACATAGAAATAATTCCAACAGTTATTGTCATCATATTCCAACTGTTATTGTCATCATATTATTAGTCTCAGGTATTGTCAATTTACAGAATTACCCTCGCTGTGTTTTTACAGCATTCTAAACTACCCGGACAACAATCTTATGCAAAACGTCTGTGGTATAGCCTAAATGGACGCCGGCATCTTTGATATGGTGGTAGACCTCCCTGTATTTCATAATATAATTGGGGTCTGGGTTCCGGAACAACTCTTTCATGGCCGCCCGGTAAATATGATCAATCGCCAACTCTACCTGCCTGATTATTTCCACGTGAATTTTAGCCTTGATAGGTTCTGTTTCCAAGAGGGTAACAGCATTGGCGAGTTCGGTAATTCCGCTCTTTAATTTCAGCACCATATCGATAATGTGGGAATCTGTGCTCACTTCAAAATCTTCCATTTCCAGAAGTGTCGATTCCGCATGGTATAATATCCTGTCCATTTCCACAGAAAGGGAGTAAATATCCTGTCTGTCAAAAGGGGTGGCAAAAGCCTCGATTAATTCTCCCTCCATGTTAAAACGAATATTATCCGCTTCACTGCCCTGCCGGAATAATAACTGATGATCTTCCAATGATCTGCTCTTAAGCCAATTGGACAATATTTCGATTCCCTCAGAAGTTGCCTTAGCCTGATCGCTGAGCATCTTATAAAAATCACGCTTAACCGGAAACAACCTTTCCCAAAACCTACTCTTAAACATGAGAAACCTCCTCGCTAAAGCAATCGCTGATTAAGCCATTATCTTCGTTCTACCACAATATGTAATAAGTTATGGCTGCAACCAAGGCTGCTGCCGGGATCGTGATACACCAGGCAGTAATAATTTCTCGGCCAATGTTCCAGTTGACCATCCGAAACTCGTCTGCTGCCCCAACTCCGGCTACACTGCCAACCACCACATGAGTAGTTGAAACAGGAGCACCCAACAGCGTGGACAGAAGGACGCTGGCCCCCGCAGATAACTGGGAATTCAGGCCATGAATCGGTCTGATAGTATATATATCTCTCCCAATGGTTTTAATAACAGGCCAGCCACCCAGAAGCGTCCCGGCAAAGGTGATCGCACCGACCAGAACTTTAATTCCCACCAAAGGGACCTGGCCGCTCAGATTACTGACTGAAGCCAAGGCCAGAGTGATGATCCCTACAATTTTTTGGGTATCATTGGCGCCGTTACTGAAAGCCAATAAAGCAGTGATCAGCCATTGCAGACGCTCAATCCACTTGTTTAATGTGGATTTGGCATTGCGCAGCAGAATATTAGTGATAGTCTGCAAAACGAAAGCAGCAGCAAAACCCAGCAGCGGAGAAATTAAAAGGAAAAGAAGCACTTTGCTTACTCCCACCAGCTCATGACCTGGAGCGATCAATTCGTTGAAACCCCACAAGACATATTCCGAGCCCTGGGCCATCCAGACTGCTCCAACCAACCCCCCAATCAAGGCATGAGTGGAACTGGAAGGCACGCCAAAATACCAGGTAACCAGGTTCCAAATCACCGCCCCGATCATCGCCGCTAACAGGACATTAAGGAGTACCTGATCTGCAGTAATAGCAGCAATTGAGGAGACTGTATCAGCAACAGCATTTCCCCCTGCCAGAGCCCCAATAAAACTGAAGATAGCCGCTAAAGAAATTGCCTGGACCGGATTTCCGGCCCTGCTGGAAATAAATGTCGCCACAACAGAACTGGCATCATGGAGCGCATTGGTCAGGACAAAAAGAAGCGCCGCTAAAATTACTACAATCAAAATCAGCCCAATATCAATAGCAATTCTCCTCTCAGTGTGGTTGCTCTAATTATACTGTTGTTTTTGACCAAATTCACGAATAATTTACAAACAATTTACGTTTAAGCAAATAAAAGCCACCCTCGATCGGGTGGCGGGAAACTATGGATCATCGCCAGGGCTTATTTAACTTAGGGATTTTGCAGCTGGCCCTTAACCGTCAAACTAAGTTCATGGGCAGTTTCCTGGCCTTTGATCACAATTTGGTTGTCCTGGAACGACACCTGGTAAATAGCATGATTATTAGCGGCGATCTCGTCGTACTCGAGAACGAAAGTCTGAGTATCTGCCCAGTAGCCCCGCATGCCCTGGGGAAGGTAGTAAACACCCGGGACAAGGCGATATATTCCATCCAGACCGATTTGTTGGGATGAGGCTGGGCGGCTATCGCTAAAACTAAGATAGATGGTGGCCTCGGCTGAATCGTTAAAATCGAGTCGAAAGGTCTTCAACTGAATTGGATTGGAATCCAGGACATAGGTTTTGCCCGAAATCGCTTTTGCCAGAGCAGGAAGAGCGGCAACTATTTTGGGGGCCGGAGCCTGAACAACAGCTGCTATGGCGGCATTAAGTTCTGCTACTCCCGCTGGATTCGCCGGCAATGGTTTGCTGGGGTCAATCAATGCCGGTTCCAGGAAAGGCATAATCTCATCGATTTCAAAACCTCCGCCTGTAGTCACAATCATGAGGTTCAGGGATGGGATCACCTGGATCCGCTGTCCGCCGCGGCCGATGGCCGCGTATTCATTCCCGAAGTCTCCGGACATTACCCACCAGCCATAGCCGTAATCATCTTCCCCGCCGGTCTTGATTTGCACTTTCACCGCGTTTTCAACCCACTCCCTGGAGACGATCTGCTTGCCTTCCCAAACACCCTTATTGAGCCACAAGTAACCAAGCTTAGCCATATCCCGCGGCTGCAAGTGTAAGTCGCCCCAGCCGTGGTTATAACCCTGAGGGTCAACAGGCCAAATAACATCGCTGATACCCAAAGGTTCAAAAAGATTCTGTCTGGCAAACTCCAGAGCAGTCATCCCAGTCGCCTTCTGCAGGATAGCAGAAAGCAGATGCATCCCCGGGCTGTCATAAACAAATTGGGTTCCGGGTTCGCTGACCACCTTCCGGTCCAGGGCAAATTGCACCCAGTCTTCACTGGCCTGCATTGCCGTAAGGGTTCCCTCGTCTTGTTCCAACCCCAAAGACTCCAGTCCTGATGTCATACTGGCCAGATGACGTACGGTGATGCGTTCTTTCCGTTCATCGCGGTTAGCAATAGTAAGTTCGGGAAAAAAGGAAACCAGCGGTTGATCAAGCTGCAGCTTGCCTTGGTCAGCTGCAATACCAATCAGGGTAGTCATGATGCTCTTAGTTACTGAAGCTATGTCATGGACGGTCTTGCCGTCATAGGGATAGAAGGAAGCATCAGTTATCACCATCCCATTACGGATGATGAGCAGACTATGTATGTTGATGTTCTGCTCCCGAATGGACTGCAATCCTTCCGCCAGTTTGACTGAGTCACAGCCCTGGTCCTCTGGTGCGCTGCTCCGCCAGCTCTCGGTGGGCCAGTAGGTTTGCATGGTGCCAGATTCCAGACCAAGCCAGTGGGGAAGGACGTAGACGATTAAAACAAATAGAAGAACAATGACAAGTACAGCCCACAAGACTTGACTTTTATTTTCTTTCAGTTCTTTCTTCATACTGCACCTCCTGTATGTAATATACAAAAACCGACCTTATATGGTCGGTTACGCTACCTGGCTCAGTACGAGGGATAAGCGTCCAAATGCACCCCACATTCTTTGCTCCCTGCTGGAAATTTATTCTTATATTTCAGTATAGCATCAATCAAGTTAATTGCAATACCTTATTTTAGGGTATATTTCAATTCATAGGATCCTGACGATATTTTGTATTTATCGACTGCCAAAGATCTGTATGACAGCCGTATTGTAGGTTTTTAGAAAGTCAAATTATATTCCCA
>DATMYJ010000021.1:0-6003 GCA_035561015.1 Desulfitobacteriaceae bacterium
CGCAAATTACATATTAGAAAAAATTATAAAACACATATAAATTCATTTTGGCAATCAGTCGTTAAAAGTACATAATTACTGCTCAGAGTCTGATTATAACGTCTTAAAGTTATTTAAGGACCGCTCGCGAGAAACTTGCTGAATCTTTAAGGAAAACAAGGTAATATTAGAAAGAATGAAAAGATGAAAGAGGGTAATAAACAAATCAGGGTTTGAAGGACATTTTCAAAATCTGAATTTGTATGTGCACCTCGAATAAATAGCAGGAATTCTGTTTAACCGCAGCAATATTTTCTGTATTCAAAGAGAGGAGGTGTAATCACATGGCAGATATTATTTCCCCATTAGATGGCAAAGTCGTCAACGTAAACGTATCCGTTGGAGACGTAGTAGAAGAAGATGATGAAGTTATTGTTCTGGAAGCCTTAAAAATGGAAACTCCTATTTATGCTCCTCAAGGTGGCAAAGTGGCTAGCGTCAATTGCAAAGAAGGAGATAATGTAACTGAAAACCAAGTATTGGTTGTATTAGAGTAGATAACTATACTTATGACTCATAACCGGGTATTTTGGCCCCCTCGAAGGCAGTTTGCCCGCGGGGGCATTTTTATTTTACTTATTTTAGCGGCATATTACCCGGGAAAGTTGCAAGACAGAGACAAAGATGGTGACAAGACCAATCAGGTTAAGATCCAGGCGGATCAGTTTGTCAGATATTCTTTGTCTGTTCTTTTTTCTCTGATGAAATTCCAGGATGCTGTACAGTAAATTCCGGAGTTCAGAAGCTTACCTAGATTATTATCTCTGCAGCCATACGACTTAAGATTTTTAGAGCAGAACAGATTCAGTAGAGGTGTATATGCAAAATCAATTTGTCAGGACGATACTTCTTATCGGACAGGCTGGGTTAGAACATTTACAGGCAAGCAGTGTTTTGGTTTTCGGCATCGGCGGGGTCGGCTCTTATGTTGTGGAGGCCTTGGTCCGGGCCGGAGTAGGCCACCTGATTCTAGTCGACTATGATGAGATCAGTCTGTCTAATCTAAACCGCCAGATCCAGGCCCTGCATTCGACTGTAGGCCGCGCTAAGGTTGAGGTTATGAAAGAACGGGTTCTGGATATTAATCCGGAGATAAAGGTCGAGGCTGTAAAGGCATTTTATACAGAAAATGAGGCTGACGAGTTTTTAAATAAAAAACTGGATTATGTTGTGGATGCTATCGATACTGTAGCAGGCAAGGTCAGCCTGGCCCGGGAGTGTCTGCAGCGCAAAATACCTTTCATTGCGAGTATGGGAGCAGGTAATCGCTTAACAGCAGCGAATTTTAAAATAGCTGATATCTCTGAAACAAGAGGTTGCCCCCTGGCCAAAGCTATGCGCAAATCACTGCGGCAGGAAGGGATAAATACTGGAATCAAAGTTCTTTTTTCCCCGGATCCTGCGCTTAAACCGCTGTCCTTAGCAGAAGAGGAGCGGCTTGCGGGAGATAGGAATTTTTCCGGCGAAAATCAGCCAGAGCCCAGCGGCTTGGCCACGGAAGACCGGAACAGTGGGAAACGGCAGATCCCCGGCAGTATTTCTTATGTGCCTTCGACAGCAGGGCTGCTGATTGCCGGTGAGGTGATTCGTGATCTGCTCCAGCAAAAGCAGCGTAAGGAGGATGAGTGAAATATGGCAGCAACTGCTATTGATCAAATGATAGAAAAACTAACACCGGTCCTGATAGAACGCCGGCGCTATTTTCATAAATTTCCGGAATTATCCTTTGAAGAGCATGAGACTGCGCGCGCCGTTTATGACATCTTAGATAAAATAGGTAATTTTCAGCTCACCCGGCCTACGCCAACCAGTGTGGTAGCGCGTCTTCAGGGCAGGGAAGCAGGTAAGGTACTGGTAATTCGGGCTGATATGGATGCTTTGCCTGTCCAGGAAGAGAATGATGTGGAATATGCCTCGCTGAACCCTGGTATAATGCATGCCTGCGGCCATGATGGTCATATTGCCATGCTGCTGACAACGGCAGAGGTCCTATCCGCCTTCCGGGAGCAGATCAAAGGAGAAGTGCGCTTCATCTTTCAGCATGCTGAGGAGAAGTATCCGGGCGGGGCCGAAGAATTGATCCAAGCCGGAGTTATGGATCAGGCTGATTGGGTTATCGGGGCTCATCTCTGGTCTTCTTTAAGGGTAGGAACTGTCGGCCTTAATTATGGTCCGATAATGGCGGCCCCGGACAGTTTTCAAATCACTGTTAAAGGCCGGGGCGGACATGCTGCCTTACCGCATCAAACTAATGATCCTATCGCTATAGGTGCTCAGGTTGTGACAAATTTACAGCATATTGTTTCCAGAAACCTTGATCCCCTGGAAAGTGCGGTTGTCACGGTTACCCAGTTTCATGCCGGAAATGCTGACAATGTCATTCCCGGTTCCGCTGAAATCAGGGGTACTGTCCGAACTTTGGATGAAAAAATTCGTCAAAAAATTCCGCCGCTGATGGAACGGATCATCAAGGGAATAACCCAAGCCCACGGGGCAACATATATTTTCAACTATTATTTGGGATACAGGGTGGTTGTGAATTCTCAGGAACCTACGAAAATAATTGCCGATACTGTTAATGAACTTATGGGGAAGGAAGCTCTGATTTATATCAGGCCTAGTATGGGAGGAGAAGATTTTTCTGCTTATCTGCAGAAGACTCCGGGAACCTTCTTTTTTGTGGGAGCCGGCAACCGGGAAAAAGGTTTGTCTTATCCTCACCATCATCCCTGTTTTAATATTGACGAAGCAGGACTGAGTAATGGAGTCCGGATATTTGCCCATACAGCTTTGAAACTGCTGGGCTGAAGATATGCTATAATTATCATTGAGCATCCCGAGTTAGGGTTATATGCCCGAAATGAAGGATTCTTTTTTTTTGAACCAACAGCGGCTGAGGAGGTATTTATTTGAGGGCGTTTTCATCAGATATTCCCGGGATCATGGCCGGGGAATTTAAGCTAAAAACGGGTCGGGTAAAGGACATAATTAGCCTTTTTGACGCTGATAATACCATCCCTTTTATTGCCCGCTATCGCAAAGAAGCCACAGGCGGGCTTGACGAAAATATTCTGCGTAGTTTCAAAGAAAGGCTGGAATATTTACATCATCTGGAGCAGCGTAAAACTGAAGTCGGGCGCCTGATCGCCGAACAGGGTAAACTAACTGCTGAGCTGCAGTCCCGGATCGAGGCAGCAACTGTTTTACAAGAGGTAGAAGATCTTTATCGCCCCTATAAACAGAAGCGCCGCACAAGAGCTGGGGCAGCCAAAGAAAAAGGACTCGAGCCTTTGGCTCAATGGATTTTTACTCAGTCCTTTGCTGCCGATCCTGTTCCGGCAGATCTTGCTGAGGAAGCCCAAAAATATATATCTTCCGAGTTGGGTGTGGGAACAATTGAGGAGGCCTTGACCGGGGCCAGTGACATTATTGCCGAAATAATTGCCGATGATGCCGCTCTCCGCAAAGAACTTCGGATCTTAATTACCCGTCGGGCAGACATCGTGGCAGTTGGCAGGAAGACAGCAGAACGCTCTGCTTTTGAAATGTATTACAATTATAGAGAACCTTTGCGCCAAATTCCGCCGCATCGGATTTTAGCGTTGAACCGCGGCGAAAAAGAAGAGGTTTTGACAGTTAAGACGGAGGTTCCGCTGCTGGAAATGCTCCCGATCATCGCCCAACATTATCCTGCCGCCGGATCAGGCGCGCCTGTAATACACGGAGCGGCCAAAGATGCTTATAAGCGTCTGCTGGCGCCCTCGCTGGAACGGGAAGTGCGTGCTGAATTAACCGGGAAGGCAGAAGAACAAGCCCTTAAAGTTTTCAGCGCTAATCTGCGCCAGCTTCTTCTGCAGCCGCCCTTGCGCGGCAAAGTTATTCTGGGATTGGATCCCGGTTTCCGGACAGGCTGCAAATGGGCAGTGGTTGATGACAGCGGCAACCTGCTGCAGGTGGGGGTAATATATCCTCATCCGCCGCAGAACAAGAGGCTTGAAGCCTTGGAAAGTCTGGAAAAAGTTATCCGCGAATACGGGGTTAATATTATTGCTATCGGTAATGGAACCGCATCCCGGGAAAGTGAAATGCTGGCGGCGGAATTAATCAAAACTAAGGGGTTGGCGGCAGAATTTGTTATTGTCAGTGAGGCTGGGGCTTCAGTGTATTCAGCTTCGAAGCTGGCGGGTGAAGAGTTTCCGGATTTTGATCTTTCCCTGCGCAGTGCGGTCTCGATTGCCCGGCGTTTACAGGATCCCCTGGCAGAACTGGTCAAAATTGAGCCTAAAGCCCTGGGAGTCGGTCAATATCAGCATGATGTTCAGCCTCAGCGCTTGGCCGAGTCTCTGCATGGAACTGTGGAATCTTGTGTCAATGCGGTGGGAGTGGATCTGAACACTGCTTCTCCCTCGCTCCTGCAGTATGTTGCCGGCCTGAAACCTGCGGTTGTCAAAAACATCATTGCCTGGCGCAAAAAAAATGGCAAATTCCGGCGGCGTGAACAACTGAAAGAGATCTCCCGCCTGGGGGAACAGACATATGTTCAATGTGCCGGTTTTATCCGGCTGCCAGAGGGGGAGAACCCTTTGGAGAATACGCCCGTCCATCCTGAATCTTATCAGCTGGCTGCCAAGATATTAGGCAAAGCAGGTTATAAACCTGCAGATTTGGGAATTTTTTCGCAGGAGATCGCCCGGGCCTTGGCTCTTCTGCAGCCCAAAGAACTGGCAGCCGAATTTGCGGCCGGGCTTCCGACCATCCAGGATATCATAGATTCCCTGCAGCGCCCCGGCCGGGATCCGCGGGAAGATTTACCTTCTCCTCTCCTGCGCCAGGATATCCTTCATCTGGAAGATATCAGTCCTGGAATGTTATTGGAAGGAACAGTGCGTAATGTTGTGGATTTTGGGGCCTTTATTGATGTGGGGGTCAAACACGACGGCTTGGTGCACATTTCCCAGCTCAGTTCCCGCTATATCCGGCATCCGATGGAGGTTGTGGCTGTTGGGGATATTGTTAAAGTAAGGGTCATCAACATCGACCGGGAGCGGGAGAGGTTAAGCCTGTCGCTGCTTGATGCCGGGGACAACTGAGCCGATGAAGATATTGTTAAATATAGGAAATAGAGAGTGCCAGGGTTTAAAAGGCGTGACTGCGGTGCTCTTCTCGGCAACCTGTTTTGCGGCTACTTCGATCCTCTTCAAAATTGCTTTTCGTCTCGGACTCAGCCCAGAGCAGACCCTGGCTCTGCAGTCCTGGTTGTCCGCGCTGCTGCTCCTGGCTTATGCTCTCTCCCGCCGGCAGTGGGCTGAATATATGGTTGACAGGCGCACCCTGGTCATCCTGCTTATACAGGGTTTGGCAGGCAGCCTGGGCACAAGTCTGATCTTTGCCTATTCCCTGTTATATCTGCCGGTGTCAGTGGCAATTCTGCTCCTCTATCTTTATCCGGTTCTTGTTCTGGCTGCCGGAGTTGTGCTCTGGCAGAAGCAGGTAAGTGGCAAGGAGATAATGGCTTTAGTTCTGACTTTAGCGGGAACGGTTTTGGCCAGCGGTGTTTTATCCGGGGTAGGGGCGGTCCCTTTCAAAGGCATAATACTGGGAGTAACTGCGGCTGTATGTTATGCTATTTTTAATCTGACTGGGGCAATTGCCTTGAAGCGGGTATCGCCTCTGGTTGCCCTGAGTTATGCCCACTGGTTTTCTTCTTTGGGTTTGCTTCTGCTGCTGCGCCAGGACGCTTTGCTGATACCCTGGCAGAGCAGTGCCATTTGGATTTTAGGATTTGTTTTGGCAACAGTAGCTTCGCTTCTGCCATTTTACCTTATTTTGGTGGGCATAAAATATATCGGCTCAGATAAAGCAGCGATCTTGAGCACTTTTGAACTGCCTATGACCTTTATCCTGGCCGCTCTGATCCTTTACGAATTTCCGGATGGGAGACAGTGGGCGGGTGGGGGATTGGTT
>DATMYJ010000022.1:0-2831 GCA_035561015.1 Desulfitobacteriaceae bacterium
ATAATAACCTAATAAATCCTTTGTTTGAAAAGAAGAAATTTTCAGACTATTTTGATATTCATATTGAATAGAGGTTTAAGAGGGGGTGAAACTATTCAAATAGTTGAGCGCTGAATATTTCTGATATTTCTGGCTTTACCGCTTTCCTCATCAATATCGAGAAGAACAGCATTCAATTGCAGCGGACCGTCAGCTATTTCAAATTTCGCCGGTAATTGGGTCAGAAAACGATTTATGATTACTTCCCTTTTAACCCCGAGAACTGAATTCCTGGGACCTGTCATTCCCACATCAGTTATATAGGCTGTATCTTTATCCAAAATGCGGGCATCGGCGGTCTGGATATGGGTATGAGTGCCAAGAACTGCACTAACCTTACCATCTAAAAACCAGCCAAAAGCAACCTTCTCTGAAGTTGCTTCAGCATGAAAATCAACGATAATAATGGGAGTCTCCTGACGGATTATATTTATTAAACGGATAGCGCAGCTGAAAGGATCGTCTAGAGGAGGCAGAAATATTCGTCCTGAGAGATTTAATATGCCAATTTTTCGACCTGATTTATGAAGATAGCCATATCCTTTACCCGGAGCTCCCACAGGATAATTTGCCGGCCTAATCAAACGTGATTCATTGTCAATATAATCATAAATCGTCCGCTGATCCCAAACATGATTACCCAAAGTTATAAAATCAATTCCCATATCATATAATTCCTGAGCCACGTCTTTGGTCAAGCCATTGCCGCCAGCAGCATTTTCAGCATTGGCTATCGTGACATCTGCAGCCAATTCCTGCTGGAGCGGTTTTAACAAAGTACGAACTGCTTCTCTTCCTGGTTTACCAACTATATCCCCGATGAAAAGTATATTCACTCCCGTCCCACCTTTCCTAATACAAAATCAGAAAATTCCTGCAGAGAACTCTTGGCAAAACGTGAGACCGAATACCTCCACAGGAGTACTTGATCAAGCTGACTAGTTAATATGAGATTGATAAGTCGTTCTGAAAAACCAAAAAGAAAACAGGCAATTATGAACTACCCGTTTCCCTGATGTTCCAGTTTATTCAATTTCTATTTGGCATAATCAACTGCCCGGGTTTCCCTGATAACCACTACTTTAATCTGACCGGGATATTCAAGTTCTTCTTCTATGCGCTTGCTTATTTCCCGAGCTACGCGCGGTGCCAGTAAATCATCAATTTTATCAGGTTTTACAATTATCCGAATTTCACGTCCGGCCTGAATAGCATAACATTTCTCCACACCTTCAAAAGATTCGGCTATCTCCTCCAGTTTTTGCAATCTCCTGATATATGATTCCAGTGTTTCGCGACGCGCTCCGGGTCTGGCAGCTGATACCGCATCTGCTGCTGATACCAAAACAGCCACAATGGTCTTAGCTTCAACATCACCATGATGAGCTTCGATGGCATGGATAACATCCCAGGATTCCTTGTATTTTTTCGCCAGATCAACACCGATTTCCACGTGAGTACCTTCAGTATCATGATCTGTGGCCTTACCTAAGTCATGCAATAAACCAGCTCTTTTGGCCAGCTGGACATCTACTCCCAACTCGGCAGCCATTAAACCGCTCAGGAAAGAAACTTCAATAGAATGTTTTAAGACATTCTGACCATAACTGGTCCGAAACTTCAGCCTGCCTAACAGCCTTATTACATCAGGGTGCAGACCATGAACCCCTGTCTCGAAGGTAGCTTGTTCTCCTTCTTCACGAATCTTTTGTTCAACTTCTTTTTGAGCTTTTTCCACCATTTCTTCAATGCGGGCAGGATGGATACGGCCATCAACTATCAATTTTTCTAGGGCTATGCGGGCAACTTCACGCCTTATAGGATCAAAACCTGACAAAATAACTGCTTCTGGTGTATCATCGATTATCAGATCGATTCCGGTCAAAGTTTCCAGGGTTCTTATATTCCTGCCTTCACGACCAATAATTCTTCCCTTCATCTCGTCGCTGGGAAGTGCAACTACGGAAACGGTTGTTTCAGCTACATGATCGGCTGCGCAGCGCTGTATAGCCAAAGCAATAATATTCTTAGCGCGCTTTTCGGCCTCTTCTTTAGCCTTGGTTTCAATGTCTTTAATCATGATAGCGGACTCATAACGAACCTCTTCTTCGACACTGCTAAGCAGTAACTGCTTAGCCTCTTCTGATGTGAGTCCGGATAAACGTTCGAGTTCGGCTTTTTCTCTGGTTATTAATTGAGATAATTCTTCCTTTTGTTTTTCAACGTCACTTTCTTTAAGATGTAAATTTTCTTCTTTACGCTCCAGGGATTCCATTTTACGATCCAAGGTTTCTTCTTTTTGTACAAGGCGGCGTTCCAGACGCTGAATTTCATTACGTCTTTCCCGAGTTTCCTTCTCCACTTCATTACGGACATGCATGACTTCTTCTTTGGCCGCTACTATCATTTCCCTTTTCTTAGCCTCAGATTCAGTCTGAGCATTCAGGACAATACGTTTACCTTCTTCTTCAGCTGAAATGATGGCCTTTTCAGCTGTGGCTTTACGGATAATCCAGCCTACAAACCCGCCTATACCAAAACCGACAACTATCAATACAGCTGCAATTATTACACTGGTTGTTTCCACGAACTCACCTCCTTATTTGTAATACCTTAGAAAAAAAAGAAAAAACTGGTCAGAACCAGTCTTTATTAAAGCATAACCTAAAAGGACAAGGACTTAGATTTTTCCTTGCACATCCTACAAACCTTCGCTCGCTAGTCAAAACCTCTGTTATTTTAGCCTAACTATGACGAAATCTATAAGAAAACCTTAAAAGGTTAATGTCAAC
>DATMYJ010000023.1:0-4869 GCA_035561015.1 Desulfitobacteriaceae bacterium
TAGTGAGGGAGGTAATAATATGATTAAACGTGTTGGGATTGATGTTGGCGGTACTTTTACTGATGCAGTTCTTATGCAAGGGAACAGCATTGTCGATAAAACAAAAGTTCCAACAAGGACGGACGATCTTTTGCATACCATAATAAGTACTATAGACGAATTGGGAATTTCTGAGCAGAAACCTGTGGAAAAGATAACTGTAAGTACAACACTTGTCACAAACGCTATACTTCAGGGATATTTGCCTAAAATAAAACTCTGTTTATTTCCCGGCAGGGGAATGAAACTTGACGCTCTGGCTTGGCCGGTACCCTATCATGTCTTTTCAGGTATTATTGACTACCGTGGGAAAGAAGTCCAAGCTCCGGATCATACAGAATGGGAACAGTTGTCCCAAAGTCTGCAGCAAGATGCTGAGACCAAACTGGCCATAGTAGGCAAGTTTTCCCACCGCAATAAAGCCCATGAAGAACAATTAGCTGCTTATCTATTGAAATATAATCCTGATCTGCAGATCGCCTGCGGATATCTCTGGGGCCAGGCAAATTTTTACCGCCGTAGTCTGACCACCTATCTTAATCTGGCCAGCCAGGAACTTTATTTTCAGTTTGCGGCTGATCTGCAGCAAGCTGTGGCAGCAAGAGGCTGCCATGCTCCTATCTTGGTACTGAAAGCTGACGGAGGAACTTTGCCATTAAGTTCTCTTCGTCCTGTAGATTCAATTTATTCCGGTCCTGCTGCCAGTGTACTTGGTGCCCTTGCTCAGAGTAAGGAGTCGGAATCTTTTGTCGCAGTTGATATCGGCGGCACAACCACTGACTTGGGTATCGTACTTTCAGGAGTGCCTTTAATAAGTGCAAAGGGTGCCAGAATCGGGGCCTTTCCTACCCTGGTATATTCCCTGGCAGTTCGCTCGCTTGCCGTTGGCGGAGATTCTCTGATTTTAAGAAATGACCAGGGCTTTTCCCTGGCTGATTACCGCTCCGGAGCGGCCTGCTGTCTGGGAGGTGACGCACCTACCCCAACTGATGCCATGTGCTACTTAAAACTTGTCGATTATGGCGATTGGGCGAAAGCTGAAGCAGCTCTGGCCTCTTTGCTCCCGCCTGACGAGAGGGAGGCTACGAACCTCCAAAATATGGCTGAAGCAATTTTGAAAGCTGCTGTGGAAAAAATTGCTCTGGCAATTGAAGACCTCAGCAAGGAATGGCAAGCTGAACCAGCATATAAAATCTGGGAAGTTCTTCATCCGCAAAATCCTCTCAAACTGAATATTCTGGTCAGCGGCGGCTGCGCTCAGGGATTTGCTCCATTTTTAGGAGAACGTTTGAAAACCAGGGTGCGTTTAGGAAATTATCCTGAGGTGTCCAATGCCATTGGAACGGCTATGGCCAAACCGACCTTTTCCTGGACACTTTCACTTGATACTTACCGCAAGTTTTATCAGATCGAAGAAACAGGTGAGCAGGGAGAGTGGCTGGGATCCCGAAAACCTTATAAGGAAGTTGCTCGCTTTTTGACAGAGCTTGCGCAAAAGCAGGCTGGAGACAAAGGGATCGATCAGGCAGATCTTCAACTGGATAATTTTGATTACTTCCCTATCGTTCAGGGTTACCAAACAGTAGGGCAGATCGTCCGGGGGGCAATTCATGTGCCTCCAGGGGTCAGAGGGAGGATTCAGGAATGAGACAGACTGGACTATTATTTTTCCCGGCTTTCGATTGGTCTCTGGGTGAGACTCATCCCGAACGGGAGGAACGTCTGTTATATACTCAGGAACAATTAGCCGAAGAGGGCGTTATGGACCTGCCGCAAATAAAACAATTTGCCCCCGAGATAGCGACGCTTTCCGATGTCTTACTGACGCAGGCAGTTTTTCCCAATCCGCAAGTACACGATTTAGATGCCCATATGGTTGCGGCCGGAAGTGCTTTGGTTTTAGGAAAAGCCTGGGCACAAGGACAAATTAAAAACGGCTTTGCCCTTGTGCGTCCGCCTGGTCATCATTCCGGTGCCACAGTTCTGGGCAACCGCGGTTTTTGCACCTTGAACAATGAAGCGATTCTGGTTAATTACCTGCGGGCTCATTACGGCATTAAAAAAGTGGCTATAGTTGATACAGATGTCCATCATGGAGACGGCACGCAAGATATTTTTTACCATGACCCGAATGTCTTGTTTATTTCTTTACATCAAGATGGCCGTACCCTTTATCCTGGAACAGGGTTTGTTGATGAAAAGGGAGGTCCCAATGCCCGGGATACCACTTTGAATATTCCACTAAAACCCGGAACAGGGGATGAATGTTATCATTATGTTTTGGAAAATTGGGTTCTTCCCCGGCTCAGGGAATTCGGACCGGAGTTAATTATTAATTCGGCCGGACAAGATAACCATTTTACCGACCCCTTAGCCTCCATGAATGTAACTGCCAGGGGTTATGGCAAAATTACCGAACTTCTGCAAGCGGATTTAGCCGTCCTGGAAGGGGGATATTCTATCCAGGGGGCTTTGCCCTATGTTAATCTGGCTATTTTATTAGCACTGGCTGGCGAAGATTACAGTAATGTGATTGAATCTGCTCAGCTGACCAGGCCTCAGGTTTCTTTCGCTGAATTCAAAATTTACCTGCAAAATCTGCAGATAATGCACAGGCAAGCTGAATCAGATTGGATCATCCGCGAAGAAGCCCGCTTGCCCCAGGGAAAGTGGGTTATTATCCCTCATCCAGTCTATTATGATACAGAGGGCTTTCAGGAAAATCGTTTTGATTATGTTCGCCTCTGTGATAACTGCGGAGGAACTGTTTATATTGAAAGTCAGTCTCCTTTGGATGGCTCGAACAATGCCCTTGTCCGCATTCCTTTTGCAGCCTGCCCGGTGTGCAGTCAAGCCGGTTATGATCTTTGGGGTAATCTGCTTGGTCAAAGGAAAAATGTTCTCTTCCAGGATCAGTCCCTAAATAAAATTCAACTCTGGCAGTTCCCTGAAGGAGTGACCCCTTATTGAAGCCTGTTATCCGCATTCTTGATCAACACTCAGCCAATCAAATCGCCGCCGGTGAAGTTGTGGAACGACCTGTCTCCGTAGTCAAGGAACTAATAGAAAATGCCTTGGATGCCAAGGCCTATAAAATTGATATAACTATTGAACAAAACGGTCTGCCATTGATCAGGGTAAGCGACAATGGCTGTGGGATCGAACCTGCAGATTTACCTCTGGCTGTGCTTCGCCATGCTACCAGCAAAATCAGCGGTATCAGAGACCTGGAACAACTTCACACTCTCGGTTTTCGCGGTGAAGCCTTACCGAGCATCGCCTCGGTTTCCCGTTTGGAAATCAGCTCGCGTCCTCCTGAACGTCTTGCCGGATCCTGTTTGACCCTTGAGGGGGGGCAACAGGCTGACATTCAGGAAATCGGTTGTCCGGCAGGCACAAGCATAGTTGTGCGCGATCTGTTTTTTAATGCGCCGGCCCGCAAAAAATTTTTGAAGTCACTCAATACGGAATTCGGTCTGATCAGTGATATTGTGAGCAGACTGGCCTTAGCCCGGCCGGAAGTTGCTTTTTCCCTGGCCCATCCCCGCCAGATTATTCTCCAGACCTCCGGTCGGGGATCATGGCTGAATACTATTGGGGAGATACTGGGCAATGATATTGCCCGAAGATTGATTCCTGTCTCAGCTACTTCCGGAAATTGGGTTTTGGAAGGCTTTATCAGTCCGCCTGAACTGGTCCGTTCCTCCAAACAGGGAGAAACCTTCATTATTAATGGCCGTTATATTCGCTCTGCTTTTCTGAACCGTGCTTTGCTGGCCGGTTACCATACCCTGATTCCAGCCAAACAGTACCCGATAGCCATTCTTCATTTGCATTTGCCGCCATCAGAATATGACGTTAATGTTCATCCCACAAAAATGGATATCCGTTTCCGGGAGGAAAAAGATCTGGCCGGGTTTCTTGAAGAAGCAATCAGAAAAACATTGCTGCAAAGCCGTTCACTGCCCGGTTGGGGAAAAGCAGGCATCCCGGCAGCCAGGGAGATAATCCCTCAAGTTTCTGGCTATCTTTTCCCCACGGCCAGTCCTGCCCCGATTCCTGATATCCGGGAAAATACTGTTTCCTCCGGATCCGGAGATTATGCTGCCACAGAGCTGCGTCCAGGGCAGCCGTCAGAGCCTGTTCAGATCTTACCTGATAGCCTGGAGCAGGATCAGGCTCAGGTGAGCCTTTTCGCCAGCGCATCGCCCAGGCCAGGTCCTTTGGAAGAATTCCGGCCCTTGGCCCAGTTGTTCCAGACCTATGTTTTGGCCAGCGATGGCAAGGTTCTGATGATTATCGACCAGCATGCTGCCCACGAACGCATCAATTATGAGCGTTTGCTGAAAAAGGCTAAACAAAATCCTGCGGCCAGTCAACAACTTTTAACCCCTGTTTCTGTGGAACTTACCCTGCAGGAAGAACAAGCTTTGCTGGAGCATTTGGAATCTATTAGCGAGTTGGGCTTCATTCTGGAACACTTTGGACCCAAAACCTATTTATTGCGGGGGATACCAGCCTACGTCGGACCCTTTTCCGCAGAAGAATTACTGCGTAAATTTATCGAACAGGTATTGCAGCAAAACAAAATCCCCGTAATGGAGCAACTGCTGGGAGAATGGATTTATTTACTGGCCTGCCACGAATCAATTAAGGCTCAGGACACACTTTCTTTGGCGGAAATGGAACAGCTGCTGGTTCAGCTGGGGCAAACAGAAAATCCCTTCACCTGTCCTCATGGAAGACCAACCATGATCCAGATGACTGCCGCAGAGTTGGCTAAACGTTTTTACCGTGGTTAACTTGTGAAAAAAATAGTTTATTTACTGC
>DATMYJ010000024.1:0-5731 GCA_035561015.1 Desulfitobacteriaceae bacterium
AGATAATTTCAGTAAATCTGTTTAGAAATCAAGTGATAATAAGAATTTTCAGACATAACCTCTTCTCTGGCAAAGAATCAACCAGTTCCTGCAATTTTCGAAACAAAACTGTAACCAAGAGGTTATATTTTAGACTAATACGTCCCTCTTGTACTGTCAAGCAACTTTTAGCAGGACCAGTCTGGATCTCGTCTGCCAAAACTGCCAAAATAATTCGGCAGCCGGGGTTTTCTATGCTTAGCTCTTACTGCTCCCAGTCTGAAAATCAGCGGGCTTGTACATAAGATCATTACTTATGATATGTTCCGCCCTCGCTAATTTTGACCGCCCGGTAAATCTGCTCCAGCAACATAACCCTGGCAAGCCCATGAGTAAAAGTCAGCTGGGAAAACGACCAGCTAAAATCAGAGCGTTCCCGCACTGCCTGCGAAACACCCAAAGATCCCCCTATTATAAAAGTAATGTTATTCTGGCCCTGTATACCCAGTTCAGCCAGCAAGCGGGCAAAGCCAATTGAGTCCTGCTGTTTTCCCTGAACATCCAGAAGCACCGCATATTCATTAGTCCTCAAGGCTTTCAGGATCCGTTCTCCTTCGCATTTTTTCAGCTGTTCCTCTTCGGCAGCAGAAAGCCGATCAGGGCAAGGTTCATCATTCACTTCAATCAATTTTAAGCGCAGATAAGAACTCAGGCGTTTGCTATACTCCTGCAGAGCGTCTTTCCAGTAATTATCCCGAATTTTACCCACTGCTACAACTTTGACATGTAACATTTCATCGTCTCGTTTCTTGTCGGTTCTATAAGACCTCCGACGGAAATCCTGGCTAACTGAATTCCAGATAACTTTCCTATTGCTAAAAGGGGGGAGCTGTCAGCCCCTCCCTTCTTAACTTCGGCTCCATATCCTGCGGTCAGACTAATTTCCTGGTTAATTCCCAGACTAATATCCGCTGATTTCCTAAAATTGATTTCTCGAAATTCTTATGATTTTAACTCACTCAGGATAACCTCCAAATCTTTGGACGTCCCATCACGAAAACAAGTAATGGTAACCTTGTCCCCCGGCTTATATTTGAACAGTTCATGGGTTAGTGCCAGGGAATTGGAAACTTCCGTGCCATTGACTTTTGTTATTATATCGCCGATCTTGATTCCGGCCTTCTCTGCCGGACCTCCTGCGGAAACCCCGGCTACATAAGCCCCAGCCGGCCACCCTCTCTGTGCAGCGTATTCTTCCGTAAAACGGCTGTCAATATTCACTAATAAGGCCGGATGACTGGCGTATCCTTTAGCAATCAACTGTTCGATTGTGGGCATGGCATCAGTGATCGGAATCGCAAAACCCATTCCTTCAAAACCTGTCTCCTGGTTTTTAGCTGAATTGATGCCGATAACCTGGCCGCTGTAATTGGCCAGAGGCCCCCCGCTATTGCCGGGATTAATAGCGGCATCAGTCTGAATCAGGTTAAAGCTGGATTCTCCCTCGATATCCAAGATCCTGTTGGTTGCTGACACAACTCCTGTTGTCACAGAACGGGCAAACTCCTGGCCGCCGGGATTTCCTATGGCTACCACCGGCTCGCCAACCTGGAGCTTGGAGGAATCGCCTATCTGAACTGCAGTCAGATTGCTGGTATCTGCTATTTTGATCACAGCCAAATCTGTCCGGGCATCGCCACCAGCCACTACAGCATTGAGATTGCGCCCGTCGGCCAAACTGACCATGATTTTTTCCGCTCCCTGGATTACATGGTTATTGGTGACAATATAGCCATGTGTGCTGTCGATAATAAAACCGGAGCCGCTGGCTGCCTCTGTCAAACCACTCCCATCAAATACGGTGCCGTGAGATTGAAAGTTAGCAATACCGACAACCGCCGGACCCACAGATTTGGATATTTCCACAACCGGCAGGCTGGAAGTATCAATATTAACATTAACCGGGGGATTGGAGCTATTATTCAAGGTTAATTGACTAGAAAATTGCTTGTTCTTTTCAATGGTGGAGACAATCCCAATCGTTAAAGCCCCTCCCAGCAAACCGCTGACCAGGGCGATTGCCACGATAGTAAAAAAGGGGAAAACCCGCGGTCTCCTCCTGGAATCACCCAGATCATCGTAGTTATTCATCTCTGTCCCTCCTTCGCTTACTCTTCTTGCAGACAGATCAATTCATGCGGTGAAAAACGCGGAGCAACCCTGATACGAAGTCCCGGATTTCGTTTAGGGATATTGGAATCACGCAGAATACGCAGTACTGTCGCCAGTGCCAGTTCCGGAGTATTATTTTTATCGCTTAAATGCGCCAGAACAATTCTTTGTGTATGTTCATCGATCCAACTTAATAAGCCCTCGGCCAACTGACTGTTTTCCAGATGTCCGGTATTACTGCTGATCCTCTTTTTCAGAAACCAGGGATACCCCCCCTGCCAAAGCTTTTCGCTGTCATGATTAGCCTCAACAATCAGAGCCTTGCAACCAGTCAGACGCTGGTTCATTTCTTCAGTGATCATGCCACTATCAGTGGCAATACCTACTGCCATAGGAGTTAAACCCTTATGGCTTTCAATCCTCACCCCATAACTTTCCCTGCTGTCATGGGAAGTGGGGAAAATCTCCACGGCCAGACCGGCACAGCCGAACCTGTCCTGGACTATTACCTTTTGTTCCGGGCTGATCCGGCCCGAGGTCTTGGCTAATTCCTCCCAAATGGCTTCTGTAGCATAAATGGGGATCTTCAGTTTACGCGCCAGGGTACCAACTCCCCGGATATGGTCAATATGTTCATGGGTTATGATTATTCCTTCTATGTCGGATGCCTGTATCCCTAGGCAGACAAGGTTGTTTAACAAACTTTTGGCACTGATTCCACAGTCAACCAGCAGATTCCTAGCCCCATCTCCGACAAGGATGGCATTACCGGAACTGCCGCTGGCTATCGTCGCAAAATGCAAACCCTTACCCTTCTCTCCAAACCATTATATAAAATTGTCAGAGTCTATCTATGATGATCCCTTGTTTCTTCTGTGAAAATTTTGTGAAGATGAAGATCATACGGCTAATCTTCCTCAGGGTTGCGCAGCTGCCGTATCCGCAGCTGTGTCCGGAATAGCAGGTGACTGCTGTAGCGCCTCCTGCCTGCTCTTGGTTTGAGCAATATATTGTTTTAACCAGTCAGCGTTTGGTCCCGTAGGATTATTATCCACAGCCTTTTGCCAGAGCTCGATGGCCGCAGCATAGTCTTGCTTGACTTCGGAGAGAAAAACTCCGTAATAGAACAAAGCTTGTTCAAAATCAGGCTGCAAGGCCAGGGCTTCTCTAAACGTCTGATCGGCCAAATCGTATTGCCCCCCGTAAAAAGCAGCTGTCGCCAAATCAGTCAGTATGCTGATATCCTGCCTGGTTGCCAGAACAGCCTGATAACTTTTGACAGCCTGATTGAAATCTGCTTTGATCTCGTCCGGGGCAATTTGCTGGGCAGCTAATGCCAATTCAAAATAAGCATCCCCCAAATTCTGCTGGAGTTCAACATCACTGGCATTGGCCTCAGTTTGCCGACTAAGATCAGCCACTTTGTCTTTGGCCTTCTGGTAGTTATCCGCCAGGGCAGAGTCCGGGGAGGAAGAAGAATTCTGAACCGCTGGAACAGCCGCACTGGTAAAATAGCCGAACATCCCCGCTCCCACCATAGAAATTGTGACCAAAACCGCGATTATCGCCCCAACTATTCGCTGGGTCTTCTTATTCATCATTTCCCTCTACCTCTGTGTTCCAAATACTTTTTCTGTTTGCAAAACCTTGACTTATTTTAGCATAAAGGTCTCTGCACAGTCCATATGAAGCCTTAATCTGTCTGTATACCCTCTTTCAGCCAAATGCCTAATCCGCCCCTGCCTTACGGCTTCAGGTCCTCTTTGACTTTTAAGTATAGAGCAACTTCCAACCTTTTCTTCTGCAGCTCACAGCCTAGGAAATAAACCTCGCTTAAATTGCCGCCAAAGGCAGCATTGGCAGCATGACAACCGCCGCTGCAGGCAAAGCGGGCCCAACACTCCCGACAGGCAGATTTAGCGTAAATATTGGTGCTGCGAAAGGCCTGCACTAAACCGGGATCCAGCTGATTTATGGCAGCAGCCTGCTCAGAATCACACTCAGAATTATAGAGGGAGCCCATTTTATACTTTTCCTGGCCTACAAACTGGTGACAGGGATAAATATCTCCTTCCGGAGAAACAGCCACATACTCATGACCGGCTCCGCAACCGCTTAATCTTTTATAGATGCAGGGACCGTGATCAAGGGCCGCATTAAAATGAAAGAAATTAAAATTCTGCCCCTGGGCCCGCCGTTCCAGGATATGCTCACCTAAGCGGTCATAGCTGGCCCTGATCTCCTCCAAATCTTCCTCGCGCAGAGCATAGGGCTTATCCGGCAAAGCAACCACAGGTTCGAGAGAAATCTGCTTGATCCCCAAATCCGCCAGATGCAGGACATCCTTCTCAAAGTCCAGATTAAAATGCGTATAGGTCCCGCGGACATAATAGTACATTCCAACAGCATAAGGTGAGCCCTCAGGACATTCTGCGATAAAATCCCGTATTGCTGCCACAATTTCCATGTAGCTGCCCCGTCCGTCAGGATAGCGGCGCATGTGGTCATTGATTTTCGGTCTGCCGTCCAAACTGAGGACCACACTGATATCTTCGCTTTTCAAGAAACTGCGCACCTCTTCATCCAGAAGAAGGGCATTAGTCGTCAGGGTAAATTTGATGGTTTTATTTTTGCTGACGCCTGCCTCTTTGCCATAGGCAACCAATTCCCGGACAAGGGGAAAATTAAGCAACGGCTCCCCCCCGAAAAAATCCACTTCACATTGGGCGCGGTTGCCTGAGGCTCGAAGGAGAAAATCAATGCCTCTTTTGCCGGTTTCCAAATCCATCAGCATCCTTTGTCCGCCAAAAGATCCTTTTCCGGCAAAGCAATATTCACAGCTCAAATTACAGTTATGAGCGACATGCAGGCAGATAGCCTTAATCAGAGGTTCCCGGGGATAGAGAGGTACCTGTAAATCAGCCTCCGGGGAAAAAAGTATCCCTTCAGCCTGCAGTTCCTCCATCTCCTGCAGGATCTCTCCAATTTGGGCCCGCGAAATATTTTCTTCGTTCCCGCCAGCAAGCATACTTCGATAAAGACTCTCTGAGGTCAGCATTTCTCCGGCCAGCTGCAGTTTCTCCATAGCCTTGATAACATCATGAGTCAGATCATCAAGCAGGTGGAGGGATCCGGAGTTAACATCGAAGGCAATGTTTAAATCTTTCTGGCGATAGACATGCACATGATTCCTGACCTGATAATTTTCCAGGTTTACCATTGTAATCCTTCTTTCTTATTGAAAACAGAAATAGAACCCAGCCCTATAGGGTGGGTTCTTGTATTTTATGTTAAATCAGAATTTTATTTCACACACACCTGATTGCCAACTGTACAGGAAGTTTTGCAGGCCGATTGACATGATGTCTGACACTTGCCGCAACCCCCAGTTTTCACCGTTGCACTCAAATTGGATTTAGTGATGGTTTGAATATGTTTTGCCATATAAATGCCTCCCTTAAATATGCTCCAAGGTACTTCTCAAAAACTATTTCTTACTCGGAATATTATTATACCATACTGAGCAGAAAAAAGGCAAAACCTCAAGTACCAAGAGTGAACAGCGCCGATACGAATGCTA
>DATMYJ010000025.1:0-3391 GCA_035561015.1 Desulfitobacteriaceae bacterium
GGAGGTATGTCGCCCATGACAACATGCCGCCTGTAGCTGCATACCATATTTTCCTTCCCCTTATATTAAACAGCATCGAAAAGCCCAGCGATCCCAAAAAAGCCGTTATGATCTGCTGTGCATAAATCATTTGAACATACCTCCAACGAAAACAGATACCAGACCGAATCCGACAGATAATGATGGAGTCGTAGAATCAGCCCCATCTCAAGTAAATATTTATTATTTTTAAAAAAGTTCATTCCCATGTATTATCAGATATAATCACTTTAGATGAATTCATGAATCGAGGTGCCTAGTTGCTTACATACCTCTTACCCATTGGGTTAATTGCCTTGGGGCTAATAATCGGTCACTTTATCCAGATCTTAGTCAAGCGAAATATTATACCCAAAAACAGACCAGTTGCCAAATACATGAAATATCTCCAGTTAGCGGTGCTCCTGGGAATTAGCCCGATCATTACCTTGGGTGCTTTTTGGGGTACCAGACTGAATGACTTTCGCTATGTTTTTCTGCCCATCCTTGGAGTCAGTGCCTTGAGTATTGGAGGCCTACTGGGCATTGCTGTCTCTAAACTCCTTCACCACCAGCGAAATCAGACTGGATCCATGTTTGTTTCGTCTTCCTTTACAAACCTGGGCAGTTTTGGCGGCTTGATCTGCTTTATCTTCTTCGGAGAAAAAAGCTATGCCTTTGTTGCCTTGTACAGGCTTTTTGAAGAATTCGTCTATTTTTTAATCGGTTTTCCAATAGCCAAGTTTTATGGCAGCAGTGACGGCGGACAAAATAATAAAAATCAGCTTATCAGAATCTTGACCGATCCTTTCATTCTTGTGTATATGATCAGTATTACTACTGGAATAGCCTTAAATATCTCCGGCTTTAGACGACCTGAGTTCTACACAACAATCAATGAAGTGCTAATACCCCTTACGTCCGTCTTACTGGTCATTACCGTGGGGTTCAATATGAAAATCAAAACAATAGGACAATACCAAAGGGAGTGTTTGGCGGTTGCAGCCATTAAATTCCTGTTGATCCCTGTAATCATTACTTCGGCTGCATACATTTTGGGTTTGGCTGACATAAGTGATGGACTTGTCTTCAAGGTAGTATTTATCCTGTCAGCTATGCCGCCTGCCTTCTTTTCCCTGATTCCACCCCAACTCTATGACTTGGACACTGATTTGGCCAATTCAACCTGGCTTTTTTGCACAGGTGCCCTTGTCCTGATTGTCCCTCTGCTATTCATAATCCAAAGCTTGTTTTGACCGGTATTAATCGGCCCCCGATACAGACCCTCAGAATAACGCAAATATATCCCTAAAAAAAATAAGCCCTGATTACTCAGGGCTTTACGACGTGTTTTCAAAAAAATCAGATATCACCAATCTTTAATAAAAACAAATATTATCCTTTCGAACAGCGAACCTTGCCCCTCAATTCCAGACTCAGATCGCTGGCTCCACCTGAACATCGGGCCTCATCAGATTTATGGAACCGGCAGCACAGGAAATATCCAAATTAACTTTTGTCCGGGCCTGCTCATACCCTGGACTCAGCCACTCCTTATTGTCCAATAAGAATCCTGAACCCATAAAATTCGTATCTGTGGCTACTCCATTTAAATGCACACGCAAACCAACATTCTCTGGTACGACCAAGGTTATTCCGGAGGCTCCGCTGTCAATTTTTCCTTCCGTAGTCAAACCAGTATCCCCAAATTGCAGCTGAAAATTACTGGCTCCGGTTTTTAATAACAACTTCTCAATTTCTAATCTGCTAAAATCAAGGTCACCAGTAATAGCCCCGGCATTTATATCCAGAGTATACCTGACTTTTTCAGACAATCCCATCTGCAGCCGATTATTCATACCACCATGTGCACCGGAGACGAGGCTGACAATCATGGTCTCTCCCTCCTGGCGGGTGCTGAATTCCGGGCGATTGCTGCCATACATATTATTCCAGTTATAACTACCTTTAATAAGCAGATTTTGATCATCAGCTGGAATCAAGGACGCCAAGTTGACCTGTGCCCCGCCTAGTTTCATATCTACTTCAGCCTTGGTTATGCCCGTGAACAAAGGAACATCTGTTGTCAGGCTATTTTCGGAACTACTCGTCCCGCTGTCCTGGTAAAAGTAGTAATTCAGCGGATTCCAGGGAACATAACGAGCACCGAAGATTAAGGAATAACCTACCAGGGCAATGAGAAACACGAGTAAAATTGTACTGAAAGGCAACTGTTTATTAAACAGCAGGCCGATACCCAATAAAATCAGGATCAAGGGCCACAGATCAAGAACACTCAGCCAGAAACTCCAGGATAAGATCCCAAAATTGATGAGAATAAAGATCACGCCCAAGCAGATAAACAACAACCCGCGACTGACATTTGCCCAGAATGTTTTCATTTACGTCCCCCCCTCAACAGGATCGCCAAGCCGATAAAAATCAGGATCAGAGGCCACATCCTGCCTATATTGAAATAAGGGAACCAGGTATCCAGCATAAATAAAAATCCTAATATTATAAGAATTAAACCACCAATTTTTGTCCTTCTGCTGCGTTCATCCTCGGATGTATCAGGCTTTATAACGTCACTGATTACCTCTTCGATCTTATCCCTGGGATTAGCAGAGCCAGAATAAGCTTCTTGATGTTCAGGGTTAAGCGGAATAATGATCCAGGCAACCAGATAGGCAAAAAAACCTGCCCCGCCGATGAACAAGGCTATCACAGCAATCAGACGTATCAGAGTCACATCAATTTGAAAATATTCGGCTAGACCTCCGCACACTCCACCAATCATTTTATCACGCCCGGAACGGTACAATCTTTCAGTCATTACTGTCACCTCCATTTTTTTTGTGAACAAGTTTTGGTTTTATTTCCATCTTCATTAAGGTTAAGCAATTCAAGGTCCTGTCTAAATTCCGCTGAGAGGCTCACGTGGAATAATAATCATAGCTAAGATATAAGCCAGAATTCCGAATCCATAAGCAAATATTAAGATCAGCACTATCACACGCACCAGAGTAACGTCAACCTCGAAATACTCGGCCAGACCGCCGCACACGCCCCCGATTATTTTATCCCGGTTGGAACGATACAATTTTTTGGCCATAATTTTTCCCTCCCTCAGTTTAGTCTTGAGTCATCATTATTGTATTTGATTCGACCATTATTATTATGTATACGATTCAGCCCGGCAAAAAGTTGCAGACAAAAAAGCAGTTGCCAGGATTTGTCTACAGAAACCTAATTATTGCGAAAATAAAAAGTGCAAGTATTCCAATTAAGCAATCAGATTACCTGCACTTCTATTCAACTATATTCTTTAGCTATATTGTCAAAAGTCAACCGACATTCCATTCTGCTATCC
>DATMYJ010000026.1:0-2442 GCA_035561015.1 Desulfitobacteriaceae bacterium
GGATCAACCACGTAGATTACTGCAATGCCAATACCGGACCGATCTTTTTGACTTACAGGGCCAATAAAGAAATCAATGATATAATTAATTACTGGCTGGAAAATCATCAGCCGGTTTACGATTTTGTCTCGGAGGACAATATTGGCCATACCGTCTGGGTGATCGATGATACGCTTTTAATTAACAAACTGACTGCCGCATTTGCCAGGGTTGAGTATCTATATATTGCCGATGGCCATCATCGCTCGGCCTCGGCTGTGAAAGTAGGTTTAAGGAGAAGGGAACAGTATCCTGATTATAAGGGGAATGAAGAGTTTAACTTTTTCCTTTCTGTCCTTTTTCCGGATGAACAGCTCTACATCATGGATTACAACCGAGTGGTCAAAGATTTAAATGGCAACTCCGAAGCAGAGTTTATGAACAAAGTGCTGGAAAAATTCCTGATTCATGAAGTGAGCGGCGGCAGCCAACTCAAACCGGAACAAAAGCATACTTTCGGCATGTATCTTGACGGCAAGTGGTATAAGCTGACTGCTAAAGAAGACACCTTTAATGCCCAGGATCCGGTTGATCGCCTGGATGTTTCGATCATGCAAAACAATCTGCTCAAGCCGATTCTGGGCATCGAAGACCCCCGCACTGATAAGAGAATAGATTTCGTGGGCGGAATCAGAGGACTGCAGGAATTGGAGCGCAGGGTTAAGGAAGGAATGAAGGTGGCTTTCGCCATGTATCCGACGACGATCGCTGATTTAATGGCTATAGCTGATGCTGATAAAGTAATGCCTCCCAAATCGACCTGGTTTGAGCCGAAACTGAGGAGCGGGTTATTTATCCACGAACTTTAAACAAGGTTCTTAGGTTTGGACCTAATCCTCTGAAGAAAGGTTGAACTTTTTATGCAGGGCCGTAACTGCTTGCTTGACCTTTTCAGCTCTGATTATACAAGAAATCTTAATTTCTGAAGTACTGATCATTTCCAGATTAATTCCTTCTTCACACAGAGCCTCAAACATCAGGGCAGCGACGCCGGGATTGCTGAGCATTCCTGCCCCGACAATAGATACTTTGGCTACATCAGCGTCACTGGAAAAACCATCGGCTCCTAATTCCGGAAGCAGTGACTCGATAATATTTAAGGCCTTTTTCAGGTCGGCCTGCGCACAGGTAAATGAAATATTATTCACCTCATTGTGCATCGAACTCTGGATAATCATGTCTACATTGACTTTTTGATCGGAGAGGGTTTTGAAGAGCTTGTAGGCTATACCTGGTTTGTCCCAAACATTGAAAATGCCGATCTTGGCCACATTGAGGTCAAAAGCTACTCCTGTAACAGCCTGGGATCTTTCCACCTGATCTACCTCCTTCACTATAGTACCGGGTTTCTGGTTGAAACTAGAGCGAACCACTAAGGGAATCTTGTATTTCATAGCCAATTCCACCGAACGGGGGTGGAGTACGCCTGCTCCCAGACTGGCCAATTCCAACATTTCCTCATAAGATATCTCCTTAAGTTTGCGGGCATCCGGGACCAGGCGCGGATCTGTGGTATAGACTCCGTCGACATCTGTATAAATTTCGCACATGTCAGCTTTTAGGGCAGAAGCCAGGGCGACGGCGGTGGTATCGGAACCGCCTCTGCCCAGGGTTGTGATATCTTTTAGCCGATCAATGCCCTGAAAGCCGGCAACAATCACTATTTTACCCAGTTGCAGCTCTTGCTCCAGACGGAGAGTGTTGATTTCCAAGATTTTGGCCTTGGTATGCGTACTATCTGTTAAAATACCAGCCTGAGCACCGGTCAAGGAAATAACTGGCTTAGCAGCCTCTTTCAGGGTCATAGCTAAAAGGGAGATGGAGATCTGTTCACCGGTGGATAAGAGAACATCCATTTCCCGCTCATCAGGTTTATCAGTTATTGCGCTAACCAGTTTTATCAGATCATCGGTAGTATCCCCCATGGCAGAAACCGCTACAACGATACTGTGGCCCTGGTCATGGACTTGGGCTATACGCTGAGCAACAGCTCGCATCCGCTCCGGATCGGCCACTGAACTGCCCCCGTATTTTTGCACTACAAGCATTGTTATCGCCTTCCCTTCCCAATTGAAAATCACTTTTATTTTGTCCACAGACAGTGGAATTTATTACACTTCTGGAAGACATTATAGCATTTGCTTATTCCTCAGACAATCATGGGAAATTTAACAGCGCTGTCATTGACATTGGCTTAAGTTGAGATTATAATACTATTTGTGTTTGAGCAAACGATTTTTTTCGGAGTTTGTTATCAGGGAGAGATGGCTGAGTTGGTCGAAGGCGCTCGCCTGGAAAGCGAGTACATGGGGTTAACCTGTGTCGAGGGTTCGAATCCCTCTCTCTCCGCCACTAAAAACATCAGTATTATCAATGCAGGAAGAGTTTTTCAGGGCATTGATT
>DATMYJ010000027.1:0-2835 GCA_035561015.1 Desulfitobacteriaceae bacterium
GTTTTGCTAACTCATCCTCTACCTCAGAGCTATTTTTATTCTTTTCCAGCTCGGCAAATTGATCTTCCAGGGTATCGCCAGTGCTGATCATTGTTTTGGATGCTTTGGCTTCTGCTTCCGTTCTTTCCACCTGTTCCTTCATCCGGTCAATATCAGCCAGAGGATCACGAGTAGATAAACCGGAGACAGCCTCATTGGCTTTTTTCATGGTTTGAGCCCGGCGCTGCCGCATAACCAGATTATTACGCTCCATTTTGGCTTTTTCCAACTTTTCACTTAGAAGACGAAGATTTTCCTGTAAATCGGCAACTGCCGCAGTTTGATCACTCAGTTGAGTCTCATAATCGCTTACATTAGTCTCAGCTTGTTTTTTCAGTGTTAGAGCCGTCCGCGCCAGATCATCCTTGCCTTGCTGTACTGCTAAAGTTGCTTGTTCAGTGCGTTGCGTTATTTCCTTGCGCAGAGTTGCTATCCGCTCTTCCAGCTGAATTTTATCTGCCACAGCCCTGTTGACCTGGATTTGAAAATTGCGTACTTCCTCTGTTGCTCTCTCCACGTAAAGATTAAGCATTTTTTCCGGATCTTCCGCCTTATTAACTATGTCCATAATATTAGCCTGAAGCAAATCTTTTACTTTAGTGAATAATCCCATCTGAAATACCCCTTTCATTATACAAAATACGAAATAATTTTTCGGCCTATTATTAAGGCCGGATCCCAATCCGGATTCAGCCGTTATCCGCTATTTCTGCCGATACCCCCTGTTGAATCCATACATCTGTATCTTACCACATCTTAAAGGCTGATTACCAATTCTGAACAAACAAGCATTTACACCATCCCCATTATTCTATCCCAGAAAGTTGGTTAGCTTACCCAACTTCTCGATTGTCAGGGTGATCTCGTCTCCTGTCCGCAGCCAAATTTGCTCTGCTTCAGGATAACCCATAATCACACCCTCCGGAGTTCCGGTGAATATAATGTCGCCGGGTTTTAAAGTCATACTCTGAGATATATAACTTATGATCTTGGCACAACTAAATATCATATCCTGAGTATTGGAAGACTGCCGGATTCTGCCATTAACCTGGCACTCTATTTTTAGATTATCGGGATCAGTAATTTCATCTGCCGTCACGAGATAAGGACCAATTGGGGCAAAGCCGTCACAAGTTTTGCCCAAGAGCCACTGACCTTGCAGGGGCTGTAAATCCCGAGCTGATAAATCATTGCCGACAGTATAGCCGAAGACAGAGGACAAAGCCTCTTTTTCCGTAATTTCCCGGGCTTTTTTCCCGATAACAATAACTAATTCTGCCTCATAATCAATCTTGTACGCTACTTTGGGAGGTATTATTATTTCCTGGTGAGCCGCCAGAGCATTATTGAACTTACTGAATATAATGGGCTTTGCCGGGAAGGACAGATTCGTTTCCACGGCATGTTTCCGATAATTTAAACCCACACAAAGTATTTTCTCCGGCTTAGTCACACAGGGACCAAAACTGACTTCATCTTCTGCTAAAAAAAGTGATTTATTATTAACTGCCATTGTTTTGGCTACCAGTTGTTTCAGTGCTTCCAGGCCGGTTTCGGCACTTTCGATCAGCTTTAACATATCGCCTGGGATTGGCACGCCAAACTGCTCAGCTGCAGCCTGTAAGTCAAGGATTCCCAGACTCGTCTGAACACCCAGGGAATAGTCTGCTCCTTGACGCATTGAGAGTAATTTCATATTCCAGCACCTCACCTTTCAGATTAATTTCCAAACGATTCCCAAACCCTCTCACTGGGCATATCTGTCAATATCGATACCCCTTCTTAAGAGCCATTCTGCCGTTTTACCGGTAATAACAACAGGCTTCCCGACCAATTCCTTCAGATTTGCGGCACCGGCCATTAACATAGTATGGCGCAAATTTTCTATGACATTTATAATACGTTCTTCAAGCTCCTGTTCTGAGCCCAAAATAAGCACCTGCAAAAAATGATAAGCAATAGCAACTAATTTCGCTCCCAGTGCCAGAGCGCAGGTCAGATCACTGCCGCCCCTGAAACCACCCGAGGCTAAAACTGCTAGGGGCAGATCCAGACTTAGCGCTTCTATCAAGCTGTTAGCTGAGCTAATGCCAATGTTTAGGAAGTTATCCGGGCACTCCCGGCCAGAACGCCTGTATTCTATCCTGATAAAATCAGTTCCGCCTTTACCGCCGACATCAATATAGCGCACACCAACATCGTACAATTTTCTAACTGTCTCACGGGAAAGACCAAAACCAACTTCTTTTACAATAACAGGTACCTCTGTTAAAGCTATTATCTTTTCAATATTAGCCAAAGTACCCTTGAAATTACGGTCCCCTTCAGTCATGGCCAGTTCCTGGGCAACATTCAGATGCAGCTGAATACCGTCGGCCGCAATCATTTCCACAGCTTCTTTAACCATGTGAGGTGCCGTAAGGGCGCTCACATTTGCCAGTAAAACTCCTTCCGAATTTTCATCCCGAGCCACTCGATAGGTGTCTCGCACCCCGGGATCTTCCAGTCCGGCAGTCTGTGAGCCGACAGCCATAGCAATTCCTGTCCGGGCTGCAATAGCTGCTAAACTCCGGTTAATATGTTTAACCTCAGGATGTCCTCCTGTCATAGCGTTGATCAGGAGTGGCGCCTTAATCTTTTTATCCAGGAAAACAAGAGAGGTATCAACCTGCTCGAGATTTAATTCCGGCAAAGCATTATATAGCAAAAAAATATCAGTAAAACCATTTTCCGTCCTCAAATGTGAGGTTTCCAGAGCAAGTTCAACATGTTCCTTCTTTCTGTACTGTCTGGTTA
>DATMYJ010000028.1:0-2274 GCA_035561015.1 Desulfitobacteriaceae bacterium
ATTATTATGAGGAGTATACAGTTCCTCAAATGGCAACGCTTCTCAAAAGAAATATAAATACCATCTATTCTCGTTTGCATAGGGCTAAAAAGCTAATAAAAAGTAAATTGGAGGCGAAAGAATATGAATTCTCATTTTAAATCCGCTTTGAATCGTATTAAAGCAGATGAAGCCCTAATCAGCAAAACTGAAGTTTATCTCAGAGATACACTTGCTAAGGGGCAAAATTCCAGAATAACTAAATTAGAGAAATGGAGTATGATTAACATGAAAAAGTTCGCAATGGCCGCCTGCGTAGCAGTTCTACTCATCGGAGGAGGATTTAAAGTATATGCTACACCCTTATCGTATGTGAGCTTAGACATTAACCCAAGCGTGGAATTAGGAGTTAATACAGTTGGACAAGTGGTAACCGCCGAGGGATACAATGAAGATGGCAAAACGGTTTTAAATGGCATAAAGGCAACGGGCATGAATGTTACGAAGGCAGTAAGCACTATAGTTGACTCAGCAGCCCATAAAGGGTTTATTGCAAATGATGGTTCAACGGTTGTTTCGGTTACAACTGAAACAGATAATAACAGCACTGCAGCCAAGTTGAAAGCAGAAGCGGAAGCAGGAGCGAACAAAGCCCTCACGGAAAATGGTAAATCAGCAGATGTGCGCAACGACAATGTTGCATTGACACGTCGTGATGACGCAAGGGCTCTTGGTATTACCCCTGGAAAACTGAATCTCATAGAAAAGCTTCAAGCTGTTGACGAAACGGCTACTGTCGACCAGTATAAAGACGCACCAGTCAAAGATATTATGAAAGCTATACAAGCAAAAACTGATAATAGTGCTATAAGCAACAAGGATAACGGTTCTATAGATAATAAGGATAAAGATGCTGTAACCAATAAAGATAACGGTGCTGTAAAAAACAAAGACGATGGTGCTGTAAGCAACACAAATGAAGGTACTGTAAACAGCACAAACAAAGGTGCGGAAAATTCCAATTCTAACACCAATAGAAATAGTGCAGTTGGCAATAATTCAACTAATAATGGCAACAAATAAGTTATCTGAAAAGAACTTAGGTAATAACGTATAACCCTCTGCAATGCCGGATATTTCTTTATGATAGATAAACGCTTGTGGCTCATAGCATTTGATAGCTAGAGCCACTTATTTCTATCCACACTTGTGTATTTTTCTGTGTTTTAACATGAGATTTTTTCGGGCTTTTTCCTGCAATTGACTTAGGCTTTTTGGGCACCGCCTTCGGCGATGGTCCATTACCGCCAATTAACATAGGTGGTCACAATATAGCATCGTGGCGCCTTCCCATTAATGATGCAGGTAATATCCGTCAGCAGAACAGCACGAGGGCCGTGTGTTTTAAATTCCCGGTTCAGCAGGTTGGGGGCAACATTGCTGGTTTTTAGTGCTTTGGCCATTCTCCGGTACGGATTTGCTTTGCGAATAGGACAGAAAAGTCCATATTTGTTCATCAAACGTCGGATCTTCTTAATGTTCATGTGTACCGGAGGATCCATATGAAGAAGCCGCATGTAAATACCGCGGGCTCCCTTGTTGTAACCACGAAACTGGTAAGCCTCCAGAATTATTAGGAAATCCTTTTGGTCTTGTTCTTCACGTTGTCGTCTGAGGTCTCCCGTTTCAAGGTAATGGTAGTATCCGGATCGCCAAACACCGGCAGCAGCGCACAACCAGACAATATTCAGCAAGTTGTTGTCTCGCTGGGTCATCTCACGAATGATTGCATCCTTGGCAGATGCGGGAACATTCAGGATTCCGGATCCTCCTGGCCTAAAGCTACAATTTTTTTTAGAAACTCTATCTCTTGGTCCTTGTATGCTAATTTTTGTTCAAGATATTTAATCCTACCCTCTGGGTTATATAACCATCCAGATATTTATTGTAGGTAGCTAAATCACGAAATCCATTTCCAGCCTTAACTTCATTTCGAATCATTCCTTTAAGTCCATTTAATCGAGTCTCTCCAAGGATATCTGGATCAATACCTGGATTTATAACAATATTTCGCGCTGTTTTTCCTGCTAAAATAGCTTCCCAGAATTTCTTTTTAAATTCAGCTGAAAAATGCACAATGCTTGGAATCTGTACCTTCTTTTCGTCATTAATTGCCGGTCTCTTGTGGACCGAGGTAAGTTCCGGAACTCAATTCATATTCTGGGCAACTTTAGCAATTTTATCAGGTATTATATTTGTGCTTTCACGAGACTGGGAAAAAGATGAAAATTAAAA
>DATMYJ010000029.1:0-2329 GCA_035561015.1 Desulfitobacteriaceae bacterium
CTTAACTATACAAGACTTTTTCATGTATTTCTTATTATTGCCGTTAAAGTGAACCGGGAAGAACGCCACAAGATCACATCAGACATCAATTAGGAGGCCCTCTGCTATCCGACCACTGCCCGGGCCAAATGAGCATGCTCACAAGCATAATTCAGTGTACCGGGCCCGGCTGAACAAGGGGGATAACAGCCATATATTGCATCATCCAGGTCAGGATAGCTGCCTCGTCAGAAAAGGAGGCCGCAAACTGGGGTTTGAAGACTTCAGAGCAGCCACCAGTTTCTGCTCGAAGGCTGCCATTTCTCCTTCTTCAATTATTTGTTGAGCCAGAAAGTCATTAAAAATCGGAGAGTGGTCATGCAGGGCATGGTAAGCCCAGTATATGGCTGTCAATCGAGCTGTACTGCTGACTTGTGCTTATTTCATAAAATACTCAATTCCGTCGCGGTCGCGAGCGGCACTAATAGTAATGAAAAATGGTGTGCATCCTCCCATTCCCTTTTGCGCCTTAATAAGCAAAAAGTGGAGTTGATAGAAATTTGCCCAAGGGGTTATTTTTTGTAGGCACCTTATTAATTAAGTGGCCTGATTTTTCTCATTACTCAATAAAATCTCCATGAATTCCTGCCCTGTAATAGTTTCTTTTTCAACAAGATATTTTGCCAATTCATGCAGTTTTGGTTCATTTGACTTTAATATATCTTTTGCTTTTTCGTGGCAGAATTTAATAATACGTAAAACTTCATCATCAATTTTGGCAGAGGTTTCATTGGAAACAAGCAAAGTTGTATCGGTACCTAAATAAGGATTGTTAACTGTTTCCAAAGCCATCATATCAAATTCATCACTCATTCCAAACCTGGTAACCATTGATCTTGCAATTTTGGTTGCATATTCTATATCGTTTGCGGCTCCGGAAGTTATCGTTTGCAAAATAATCTCCTCTGCAGACCGTCCGCCCATGGAGGTTGTTATCTTATCCAAAACCTTTTCCTTGCTCATCAGCACCTGTTCTGTCTCTTCTACCTGCATTGTATACCCTAAAGCACCCGAAGTCCTTGGTATGATGCTTATTTTATGGATTGGGGCAGTGTGTGTCAGTTTTGCTGCAACAATAGCATGGCCTACTTCATGGTAAGCAATCGTTAATCTATCTTCCTTCGAGATAACGGCATTTTTTCTTTGGTATCCGGCTACGACAATTTCTATGGAATATTCCAAATCACTCTGATTAACTTTGCTGCGACCTTCCCTAATAGCGTGAAGAGCGCCTTCGTTAATTATATTAGCCAAATCAGCGCCAGAAGCACCAGAGGTTGCTTTGGCAATTTCCTTAAGATCAATATCTTTTTCCATCTTAACATTCTTAGCATGCACCTTTAAAACTGCCTCCCTCCCTGACAGGTCTGGCAGTTCCACCGGAATACGCCTATCAAACCTTCCAGGTCTCAAAAGCGCCTTATCCAAATCTTCCGGTCTGTTGGTCGCAGCTAAAATAACAACACCCTTATCTGGTGAAAAACCGTCCATTTCGTTCAAAAGCTGATGTAATGTCTGCTCCCGTTCGTCATTTCCGGCTATTCCAGCCAAATTACGGCTCTTGCCGATAGTATCAATTTCATCGATAAAGACAATACATGGAGCTTTCTCCTGAGCCTGCTCGAATAAATCTCTAACTCTCGCGGCCCCAACACCGACAAACATCTCAATGAATTCAGAACCAGAAATTGAAAAGAAAGGTACTTGAGATTCCCCTGCAACCGCTTTCGCAAGAAGTGTTTTCCCAGTTCCCGGAGGCCCGACCAGAAGAACCCCTTTCGGAATTTTGGCACCAATTTCTTTATATTTCTGCGGATTATGCAGGAAATCTATAATTTCCCAGAGCGCTTCCTTCGCCTCATCCTGACCCGCCACATCAGCAAAGGATTTTCCGGTTCCAGATTCTGCGTAGATCTTGGCATTGCTTTTGCCAAATATCATTGCATTATCAATTCCTCCCGCTCTGCCCAACATTCTGCCAAAAAGAAATCGCCAGAGTGCAAAAATCAACAAAATTGGCAAAATCCAAGTCAGAATAAAACTAATCAGCGGAGAAATTTGCGTTGGGATTACTTTCGCAAACTGAACATTCGCTTGCAGAAGACGGTTCGTTAAATCCGGATCATCCATTCTTCCAGTTACAAAAGCGCTCTCTGTCCCGTCTTTGTTTTCAATGGTAAATCCAATTTGATTTTCCTGAACTTCAACAGACTTCACCCCACCCTGCTCAACTTGTGTTATGAAAGTCCTATAATCCACTTCTGTAACCGTATTTTTCTTCGTTTCCCAG
>DATMYJ010000030.1:0-5950 GCA_035561015.1 Desulfitobacteriaceae bacterium
GTCCTGAACATTTAGGCCAGCAGAAAATATTCTATTTAAACAGAGTAAGCGGAATGGAAGGTGTCGGATTCCGCACTGCATAAGGAGTGACTTAAGTATGACTTTAAAAGTACTGGGCGAATTCTATTTCAGCCAGCTGCAGAACAAGCCGATCTGGAATGCATCAGGAGAGCGTATAGGCCGTTTACTGGATATGGCCATGCGTTGGGACAGTATCTCTCCCCATGTCACTGTCATCAAATATAGCAAAGAGCTCGATGCTCTGATACCTGTGGAATGGATAGCCTCCTGGAGCAATGAGGGTATACACCTCAATAAAGCCTATGATCCCAGGTATCTCTACCCGCTGCATGAAGACGAGACTTTTATCGGCAAATGGCTCTTGGATAAACAGATCATTGACCTGAAAGGATCCAAACTGGTAAGGGTCAACGATATTTCCTTCTCCCTGGTAGCCCAGGAGGACTATCAATATATGGTTATGATTGCTGTGGATATTGGTGTCCGCGGCTTATTCCGTCGTTTGGGCATAGAATTTCTGCTTAGCCGCATCTCCAATAATTTTGTGAGCACCCAGTATATCAAACCCCTGGAAAGCCGCACCTCTGCCCTTCAGCTCACCCGGGAAAAGGAACAGATGCGCCGGCTGCATCCTGCCGATATTGCCGACATTATTGAAACCATGGACTACAAACAGCGGGCCAGCTTTCTGGATACACTCGATTCACAGCAGGCCATCGATGCTTTGGCTGAAATGGAACTGGATGCCCAAGTCGAAATATTTGAGCAGATGGATGAGGATCGGGCTTCGGACATCCTGGAAGAAATGCCCCCGGATGATGCCGCTGATATTTTGAGTGAACTGCCTGCGGAGAAATCAGAAGAACTCCTGCGTTTGATGGAAACCGACGATGCCGAAGATGTCCGGGAATTGATGCAATATGAGGAAGACACGGCAGGAGCGCTCATGACTACCGAATACATCGGCTTATCCCTCAGCCTGACTGCCGAAGAAGCCATCAACGAGCTCCGGCGCTTGGCTCCGGAAGCGGAAACCATTTATTATCTCTTTGTAGTCGATGAACAGGAAACCTTGAAAGGTGTCCTGTCGCTGCGGGAACTGATCATTGCCAGACCGGATACTCTTTTGAAAGACCTGATGCACACCAAGATCGTCAAGGTTTCGCCTTTTGATAACCATGAAAAGATTGCTGATCTCTTCCATAAATATGGTTTTCTGGCTGTACCTGTTGTCAGTGAACAAGATAAGATACTGGGGATCATCACAGTGGATGACGTTTTGGAACTGCTGATGCCGGAACGATCCCGGGGAGAAATTTACTCCACCCTCTTTGTCCGCCGCTATCAGCCGCCGGCAGAAGAACCGGCAGCGAAAGGAGGGCCCAGTGAATGAGCACTAAAGGACGTCTCGCCCTCTTCCTGGCTATTATGGGTCCGGGTATCGTTACTGCCTTTGCCGACAATGATGCCGGCGGCATCGCTACCTATGCTGCCGCCGGCGCCAAATACGGCTATGCTCTCATCTTCACCATGTTGGTCAGTACCGTGCTGCTGGCTATTGCCCAGGAAATTTCCGCCCGGACAGGAGCTGTAACCGGCCGCGGACTTTCCGACTTGATCCGGGAAAATTTCGGGGTAAAATGGACTTTTTTTGCTATGAGCGTCCTGCTGATTGCCAATCTGGGAACCACAGTCTCCGAGTTTTCCGGAATCGCTGCCAGTCTGGAAATTTTCGGAGTCAGCAAATATTTCTCTGTCCCGCTCATAGCTCTGATAATCTGGTGGCTGGTTATCAGAACTGATTACGGGAAAATAGAAAAAATCCTGCTCCTCCTCTGCCTGACATTTTTCAGTTACGTCGTATCCGCTCTGATCATTCACCCGCCCTGGACCCAGGTCCTGAGCCAGGCCGTTACCCCCACTTTTGCAGGCACTCCTGATTTCCTGTTGATGGCCATCGGGGTAATCGGTACCACAATCACCCCCTGGGGACAGTTTTATGTCCAGGCTTCCATAGTAGATAAAGGTATCACAGCCAAGGACTACCGCTATACCCGCTGGGATGTGCTGATCGGAACCTTTTTCACCGGTTTTATCGCTTTTTTTATCATTGTCGCTACTGCTGCAACCCTCTTTGTCAACAAGATCCCGATTGAAACAGCCAAAGATGTGGCTCTGGCCTTGGAGCCCTTAGCTGGAAAATATGCCGGCCTTCTGTTTGGCTTCGGCTTACTCGGCGCCTCCATGCTGGCCGCTTTTGTGCTTCCCTTAAGCACAGCATACGCCATCTGTGAGGCCTTTGGCTTCGAACATGGCATCAGCAAGCCCTATAAGGAAGCCCCTGTTTTTTTTGGACTTTATTCTGTACTTATTTTTTTGGGGGCAGCCATAGTTTTATGGCCGGGCTTATCCCTATATCATGTAATGTTGACCACCCAAGTCGTTAACGGGGTTCTTCTGCCCCCCATCTTGATCTTCATGGTTCTCATCGCCAGCAAAAGAGGCATTATGGGCGAATATGTGAATACGAAATTATTCAATATTATCTCCTGGCTCTTCACCTTTTTCCTGATTCTTCTTACCCTCTTCCTGCTTATTTCGACCCTCTTTCCGGAATTCAGCAGCTTCTTAGCAACCGGCACTCAGCTTATGAACTATTGTTTTGCTTGACATTTTTGGCGGCAAACAGTAACTCGACTCCCTCCCAGACAAAAGAGAGCTTTTAGCGCATTTTGCGCAAGCTCTCTTTTTATGATGGCTTCGATCAGGGTGTTAATTACAGAAGAAAAGCTGCATTATCTGAACTGCTCCCGATTTTGGGCCAAAGATCCCAAAAGACCAAGCCGGAGTAAACAAAATAGGCAGCCAGGACCACCAGGAAGAGGGCGCAAATCGTCAGAATAATCTTGTAGATCAAAGGTGTCAGGAGTTTTTTGCCTCCGATTACGGCCAGTGAGACAAAAGAATACCAGATATAGTCTGCCGTAATATGGCCGGCAAAGAAACTGGCAAAGCCGGCAAGGCCATTATTGGCTGCCAGCAGCAGAGAACTCGCTCCCGCCGTTACCCACCATAGTGACCAATAAGGATTGGAGATGCTAACTGTTACACCGGCAACAACAGGATGCAGACGGCCGCCGCCACCGCTTCGTCCCGTCAAATCCAAATCAGGCAAAGTCCAGGCCTCACGCAGAATGCCGTAAGCCATCCACAAGAGAAACAAACCTCCGATTACTCCAATTATCCCCTGGACTAACGGCCACATAATAATCTGACCCAAACCAAAGAAGATTGCAACAACAAGGAGCAATTCCAGCAAAGCGTGGCCGGTAACTAATTGTGGTCCGGCCTTGAAACCCCGCTGCAGACTCTCTTTAATGGCCACAGTTAGCATGGGGCCGGGGATCATAGCCCCGGAAAACCCCATCACCAGACTGGCTAAATAAATTGCTCCTAATTCCATGAAAATACCTTCTTCCCGCTCTTCCCGCACTCAACCCAGGCTTACAGCCAGGGCTTCTGTTCTTTGGCGGTGTATATCCGGCCATTTATGCCGATAATGCTGCCAGCTTTGCGCATGATGGATATTGACCAACCTGCCCCCGGCAAGATCGATAATCTTGCTGGAGGCGCCCGCACCTAAGCCCAGGATATGTTGGCGTTCTTCGATCATTGCTATATTATACAGGCACTCCAGGCCCGGTCGGGCATAGCCGATATTTTCCAGATTGCCGGCTAAACGCTTCTGACGATAAAGATAATAAGGTTCAAGCCCCCAGGAAGCTGCTGCTTGCCGGGATAATTCCTGCATTTGCTCTACAAGGGCGGCTTCCCTATGTCTAAGTCCCAATTCATATTCCCGGGAGCCTTTTTTAAGAGCTAACATATGCACTGTCAGGTTATCGGGCTGCAAACCGGTCAGCTGCTCCAGGGTATCCCGGACATCTGCCAGGCTTTCCCCGGGCAAACCTAAAATCAGGTCCATATTGATTATCCAGGATGCCAGGCTCCTGGCTATATTATAAACACGCCCCACATCAGCCACACTGTGATCTCTTCCGATCCGCCGCAGGGTAGCTTCCTGCATGGTCTGAGGGTTAATACTAAGCCGGGTTACCCCCTGCTCGCCCAGCACCGCCAGTTTCCCGGGCGAGAGTGTATCGGCCCTTCCGGCTTCAACTGTAAATTCCCGGCACTCCTGCCAGGGAACCTCTCGCTTCAGCTCCCGCATGAGCCCGAATAATTCCTCTGTTGTCAATATTGTCGGTGTCCCCCCACCGATATAAACACTGCCCACAACCAGGCCCAGTTTGCTGATCAGCAAACCGGCTGCCTGGATTTCAGCCTGCAAGGCCTGCAGATAGACGGTCAGTTCCTGACGGTCCTTACTTAGACGATCCGCTGGAAAGGAACAATAGGAACAGCGACTGGGACAAAAAGGAATGCTGATATAGAGAGCAATACGGCGGGGATCACTCCTCAGTTCCTCAAGCAAAGGACGCTGAACGGCCGCAATCTTCTGCAATAACTCCGCCTTGTCCGGTCTGAGAGCATAATATTTTTCCAAAACAGCAGTCCTCTCTGCCCGGGATAAACCACGATCATAGAGATTCTGCACAATTTTACCCGGTCTGATTCCGCTCAGGATACCCCAGGGCAAACGCCGGCGACACACCTGAGAAAATAATTTCAGCAGGCCGTGTTTAAAAAGCAGTTTGAGTCTATTTTCCTTAGTGCCCGCTGTTTGAGCCAGGATAGACACTATTTCCTGCTCTGATAAATTTACCTGCCGGTATGCAGGTAAATATCCAGGCAGGAAATAGCTGACTTGGCTATTTGCTGTTTCTGCGGGCAGGGCCGGCAAAGTCCAGGTGAATTCCAGGGGACCCTTCAGTTCCCAGGGAGCTCTGACTCCCAAGGGGACATCAACTTGCACTTCCGCCCGCAATTCCCCCTCGGCTTTACCAGTTTGCCCAGAGTCGTTCTTATTATGATCGTATTGTCCGGGTATCAAATTTCTTCTATTTTGACCGGAATGCAGCTTGTTTTCCGGCAGCCGGATATTGATCCCGGGTACAGCATCCGGAAAAAAGGCTCGGACCAGATCAAAACCGGATTTTAGAATCTCCTCCGGAACGCTGCTGCTGCTCAGAATAATTTGGATGGAACTCACCCCCTGCCGGTTCAGGGCTGCAGCTGAGAATTGCAGCCTGTATATTTTCTGAATACCCGTTTGGAAATTCCGCAGATAACCTCATAGCTGATCGTATCCAGCCAGGAAGCCATCTCGGCAGCATCGATCTCCTCGGAACCGTCTCTTCCCAGAATAGTGACTACATCCCCGGCCTTCACCCCGCTGATTCCGCTCACTTCCAGCATCGTCTGATCCATGCAAACCTTGCCGATAATCGTAGCCCGTTTACCATGGACAATTACTTCCCCGCGATTGGAAAGCCCCCGTCTCAGGCCATCGGCATAACCCAGCGGAATCGTCGCCACTTTCGTAGGATAAGCAGCCTGGAAAGTTCGGCCATAACTTACTGTTTCGCCGGCAGCAATTGTTCTCACCTGAGATATCCCGGCTTTCCAGGACATTACCGGTTCCAGGCCGATGCTTTCTTTCGTCTCGAACGAAGGAGAAAAGGCTATCAATCTTTTTGTGCGATCTGATGTCAGCCCGATGATTCCTTCCGTCCGGGAAGAAGGAGAAAGGCCATAAAGGCTGATCCCCGGGCGGACCACCTCCAGATGCGCTTCCGGCAGTTGGAGGATAGCGGCACTATTGGCAGCGTGTCTTAGAGGAATATGCACTCCGGCTGCTTGCAAAGATTCATACAATTCCTGAAATATTTGCAGCTGTTCTTTGGCGAAGGTTAAATCAGACTGATCAGCGGCAGCCAAATGAGTATAGATACCTTCTATATATATA
>DATMYJ010000031.1:0-6556 GCA_035561015.1 Desulfitobacteriaceae bacterium
ATCGAGGAACACGAGAACGGCTCCATCACACTGCATATGAAGGTCAGCGCACTCGATGCGGTCAAACGCTGGGTCATGCGCTACGGCAAGGAAGCTGAAGTGGTTGAGCCTGAAGAGCTTCGGGATATGATCAGGGTGGAAGTGACGAAAATGGGTGCAATATATCAGAAATCAGACAGAGGCGTAATTTGAAAAAGGGATTCTTGTTATGATTGAATTTGTGGCAATAACCACTACTGAAGGTGCTTTTAGCATCTCGGTCTTAGAACACCAGGTCATCACAGCAGGAGTGGCTCGATTTCATGCAGAAACATTCCACCTTTTCCAAAAACATTTTCAACTTTGCGCAGAAGAGCTTGCTGCAGTTGCAAGATTACAGGATCTGGGATAAATTTCTCTATGAATTCAGTAACAGGGTGAGCGATGGTTAATCGCAAATAATCTTGAGCTTATTGTTAAACGAACAGAAGGAGATATTTATGGTGGTGAAAGATTACGTTGTACAACTAGAAATTGCGGGGCCAGCTGCGATGTTTACACGGCCTGATACGGGGGCAACTCCGATCTCTTATCCTGTTCCGACATATTCAGCGGCAAAGGGAATGTTTGAGGCTGTAGCCAGATACAAAACTGCTTATATTCGGCCAACTAAGGTGGAAATATGCAAGCCCATTCGTTTTGAGAAATATGTTACTAACTATGGTGGCCCTTTAAGAAAAGCTAACCAGATCGCAGCAGAGGCATCCTATCAATTACCCGCAACGATCTTAGTGGATGTCTGCTTTCGAGTTCATGGAGTAGTTGAAGAGATCAGCTCAGCTCCAAATAACAATAATCATCTACATGCATTGCAAGAAATTTTTCTGCGGCGCTTACAAAAAGGGCAGACCTATTACACCCCTGTTTTAGGGTGGAAAGAATTTGTACCTTCATATTTCGGCCCTCCAAGAGAATATAATACTATCGTCCAAAAAGATATCAATCTTACCATTCCTTCATTACTACACACAGTTTTTGATCGACCGGCAAATGGAACGTACAAACCTGTTTTTCGGCAGGATGTAAATATTAACGAGGGGGTGCTAACTTATGCTTAGTGAACTTTATACACTCAATGAAAGTCTAAGACGCTGCGGAAATGTTCCTGAAAAATCGGATCCAAGAATAACTTGTCATAAGAAGGAAGATGGATTTATTATCGGTTTAGATAAGGACGGAAAAACTAAACGCATTGAATTTCTTCCCAAACAAAAGATGGCGGAAGTGTGGAAAGTTGCACCAAGCAAGCAACAGTCGTTTCCTGTTCTGAATTTGAAAGTTCCTGTTTGGCAACCACTTGAAAGCGTGGAGAACATTCGCGCATCATTAAAAGGAAAAAAAGGAAAAGATCGAATTGAGCAAGTTAAAGCAATTTGCAATGCATCTAATCTCTACCCGCACGGAAAAGAAAAGAATCTTAATAAATATCTACAGAAGCTTAATAACCGTTTTTCCGGCTTCCCTAAGGATCTTGATGTAATCATTCGTCCGATTCTTGACAAAGATTGCATTGTACTGGAGTTGTTAAATCGCGTTCAAAAAATCGGAAATCAATCAGAGCAATTTTTGCGACAATTATCTGATTTAGCTATTGACGCCAGTTTTAAAGGCACTCTCGACTCATGGGAGTTGGTTGAACAGCTTTTATTAGGGAAGTGGCATGAAAAGGAAAATACCTATAAGGAATTTGATATACCAACAGTGCTTGATGTTGATAATTACAGCGATTTTTCAGTGCAAATATTTAATGAACTTGTTAAAAGACAGGTAAATGAAGCCTTGCTTCAGAAAAAAGAGCTAAGTACTGAGCACGGAATTTGTGCCTTGAGTGGTGTAGATGGGGCGCTGGAAAATGACAAATTCCCGGAGCCAAAATTACCTATTCTTGGCCAATCATACCTTTATTCAATGAACAAGGATGCAAAATGCCATACGCGCTACGGTCGAATAAGCATAGCCAGTTATCCGGTAAACAAAGAACTGGCGGTTGAGTTACAAAACAGTCTTTTGTTCATCACTGCTTCTGAAAGAAAAGGAAAAACGTGGTGTTCTGTTCCAGGTAATAACAGAAAGGAGAGAGATTTACTCATTGTTTACCTGGAAAAAATGCCTGTAAACGACATTGATTTTGGCTTTCTTGGTGAACAGGAAAATATGGAAGGTGCGTTTGAGGTTTCGGCAAAGCAACTTTGTGAAGCTTTACGAGGAAATCCCGTGATCAGTGCAGATGATGAGCTACGAATTTTTGTATTGAAGAGCGTAGATAAAGGCCGCAGGCAAGTGCTATTTAATTCTGTGTTTTCAGTTTTGAAAATCATTGATGGAAATGAAATTTGGCTCAAAGGCGCGGCTAATCATCCAGAATTTTCCCTGATTATCCCTTTAAAAAAAGGAGAAAAAGCCAAGGCACTTAAGCCTTTTTGTCCCTCTCCTTCTGATGTCATGCGTTTGTTTCATTTTCAATGGATTCGGAATGGGCTCGAGAGTAGCGAAGTGCATGGTTGTCAGCTCAGTGATGTCTACGATCTTATGTTCAATGATAAGGAGATGAATAAAAAGCTCTGTATTGAATTCTTGAGATTGATACTGCGGCAATTACAGCCTTTGCTTATCGGAATTGGCGGAGCGATACATTCTGGACAAACAGATAGCATCTCTCAATACAGTCTTGATAAATACTCTATTGAATCAAAAAAGGCTACACTGATTACTGTCAGCCTGATAGCTATACTACTTTACAAACTTGGTTTTAAGAAGGAGGACTATATGAACGAGTTCGCATTTAAAATTGGTAGGATACTGTCATTAGTTGACACCTTGCACAGAGAATATAGCAAGGATGTAAGAGGTGATATTCCTAACCAGTTACTTGGAAATTCCATGATGAAAACAGCGTTAGATAATCCCAAAAAAGCATTAGCAAGACTGAATCAAAGACTTCTGGTTTACAAAGCGTGGGTTGATAAAAGCGGAGAAAAGGCAAAACTCGCCAGATGGGCTGTTAGCGAAATGGGGAAAATTACGAGTAGCCTTGAACATTGCGATCTTGACATACGCCTTGACGATATAGGGCAAGCAAAAATGCTCTTGGGATATTTGGCTCGTTATGAAAATCAAAATAAAGGAGAAGAATATGCAACAGACAACAAAGAGTGAATTACTAAAAAAAGCAGTCGGCCTATTAGTTGTTGAAGTCAGAAACTCAAATCCTAATGGTGACCCTGACAAAGAGAGTGACCCAAGACAGAGATTTGATGATCGAGGTGAGATTTCTCCCGTATCATTCAAACGCAAGGCTCGTGATTTGGTTGATAACAAAGAAGGTCCCGTATGGCTAGAAATTGCGAAACAATTTACACCAACACTTAATCCTGATCACTTTTGTATACTTGAAAGTAGGGGGCGCAAAAGAGATGTAATAATTAGTGAAATTGAAAAAGGAACTTTTTCTGAAAAATATTGGGACGGAAGAATTTTTGGCAATACGTTTCTTGAAGAAGGAGCATCTACAACTATAAAAACTGGTGTTGTGCAGTTTGGTATGGGCGTATCGATAAGCCCTGTTGAAATTGAAAGGCAGACAAATACCAATAAATCCGGAGTTCAAGAGGGTAAAGATAGGGGTATGGCTCCTCTTGGTTATCGCATCGTCAACCACGGGGTTTACACGATTCCCTATTTTGTCAATCCCACGGCGGCCACCAAATCCGGTTGCACCAAACAGGATGTTGATCTGTTGCTCAAAATGATCCCTTTTGTTTATAGCCATACCGCGTCGTATGTCCGCCCTGCGGTTGCGATTCGGCATGCATGGTATGTTGAACACAAATCGTCGCTCGGCTCCTGTTCTGATTTCGACATTCTCGATGCATTGACTCCTCGAAAAAAGCAAAATCCAGGCAATCCTTCTGTAGCCTGGGATGATTATGAAGTGCCTACTATTCTCCCCGAAAGATTGCAACTGAAAGTTGAACCATTGCGTGATTTAATGGATGAAGTGTAATGGAGCCATTAGCCCACAGCGCCAGAGCTGAAAAAGGAATTCCGTCTCAAACGTACCATGATCACATCAGTGCTGTTATGAAGAGGGCGCGTGCAAATACCGACAATGCTTGTCGGTATTTGCACGGGGACAGTACCATCTTCACTCAGGCTGTAATTAATGGAGCAGTCTGTCATGATCTGGGAAAACTGGATCCTTTAAATCAAGATATGCTTGCAGGCAATACTAAAAAGGGGTTACCTGTGAAGCATGAGGACGCTGGTGCTGCCTGTTTGCTACAGAATAAAGACTACACTGCGGCTATTTTGGCCAGTAAGCATCATCAGGGACTACCTGATTTATTAGAGGAAAGACAGCGCAAGAAATTGTTCCTCAGAAACACTGAAGACTTTTCGCGAACAGATAAATATCTGCCAGAATACATAGATATCCATAATACACACGTTCCTGAATATCTAATTCCTAGGATCAATAATAGCGATACAAATTGGCCGTTCAGAGGTTTGCGCATGCGGCTAGCCTTATCTTGTCTTGTTGATGCAGACCACGGGGATACGGCTTACCATTATGGAAATGAAGGTGATTTGATCTCGCCAGCTTGCCGATGGCAGGAACGACTGCAAGCATTACAAGAATATACGGATAGTCTTTTTAATCAGGATCCGAAAAGTCAACGAAATATCTTAAGAAGAGAGATATTCAAGAGCTGTAAAGATACCGGTATCGGATATGGGATTGTAGCTTGTGACAGTCCGGTTGGGACAGGCAAAACAACGGCTGTGATGGCTCATTTGCTCAATATTGCAATTCAAAAGAAATTACGACATATAATTGTCGTCTTGCCGTATACAAATATCATAAAGCAATCGGTGGAGACATACCGTAACGCTTTAGTATTGGCCGGTGAGAATGGGCTTGATATAGTTGCTGAACATCACCATCAGGCTGATTTTGAGCATATCGATAGTCGGTATCTTACTACCCTATGGAAGGCTCCAATCATTGTCACTACTGCGGTTCAGTTTTTTGAAACCATTGCTGCTAACAAACCAGCTCGCCTGCGAAAGCTGCATGAGTTACCCGGAACAGCAGTATTTATTGATGAAGTGCATAATGCAATCCCTACTTGGATGTGGCCACAAATGTGGCAATGGATCAACGAGCTGGTTGGCGATTGGTCCTGTCATTTTGTTTTGGCTTCAGGTTCCTTGCCAAGATTTTGGGAGTTCCCAAAAATGCCGAGAACCAATGTAAATATTTCTGATTTAGTTCCGATGAAAATTCGAGAAGAAGCAGACAAAGCAGAACGAAGGCGGATAAAATATTCCACGATTTCTGAGCCATTAAGTTTAGCTGCATTGATCGAACGAATACAGTCTGTTCCCGGACCACGTTTGGTCATTATGAATACTGTTCAATCAGCTGCGGTAGTAGCTCATGAGCTCTATCAAGTAGAGTCCGGTAAAGGGAAATACGATGGCTATTGCAATGTTTTACATTTATCTACAGCACTCTGCCCCACTGATCGTGACAATGTCGTTGATCAGATTAAAATTCGCTTAAGAAATAAGTATAAAAAAGATTGGACGCTTGTTGCTACGAGTTGTGTAGAGGCCGGTATGGATTTTTCTTTTACCACAGCTTTTCGAGAGAGCTGCAGCGTATCAAGTCTCATCCAGATTGGCGGAAGAGCGAACCGCCACGGCGAAGATTTTATATCGGAAATTTGGGATTTTCGGATTTCTCCGGATGAACCGTTATTAAACAAACAACCTTCTTTTGATATTCCAAGAGCTGTTTTGGCTGAACTATTTGCTGAAAAAAAAATGGATGCACTAACGAGTACAGCTTTAGCGACTGAAGCGATGCGTCGCGAAATAATGAACAATGCTTTTGATAAAAGGGCCGATATAATTGTCGATAGAGAAACAAAACATGACTTCCCTGAAGTGGCAAGTTTATGCAGGGTGATAGATGCAGATACGAGGACTGTAGTTGTTTCACAACGGCTAATAGATGCTTTGCAACAGGGTATAAAAGTTGAGCATAAAGACCTGTTACGAAACAGCGTGCAGTTGTGGCCTCAAAAGGTTGAACTCCTTGCTCTGGAAGAAATCAAACCTTGCCCCGGTCTCTATATAATGCCAGAGGGATACTATGGTGAATTTGAAGGAAGCAGCAAGCCCTGTTTAGGCTATATGAAAGGAGTATTACCCTTAGTGTATATGTACAAAGATGGTCTAATCATTTGAAAAATCTGTAGTCTCGGTCTTTCCAGCTTTTTCATTTGCGGACTATGTCGTAAATGTAAATAGCAATGATCTTGGTGAAGTGAATTTGATTAGAAAACTTGGCTGAAAAATATCACACAAGCCATGTACGATGAATCCGACTTCATAGCGCTCTCGGCATTGCAGCATTTCGTCTATTGCCCCCGGCAGTGTGCGCTGATCCATATCGAACAGGTATGGGCTGAAAACAGCTACACTGCCGAGGGCAGGGAGATGCATGAGC